>NZ_JAGQTN010000221.1 GCF_020438995.1 Gordonia sp. (in: high G+C Gram-positive bacteria) | reverse complement strand
CCGAAGCCGCTGTGCCAGTCGTCGGTGGTCATCTCCTGCCCGGCCGGGGTCAGCCACGCGATGTCGAGTGTCTGGTCACCCCACCGGATCGGAACGCCGGCGAAGAACCGGCGTCTGCGCAGCACCGGATGCTTCGTGCGCAACGCGATGGCCTTGCGGGTGAAGGTGAGCAGGTCGCAGTTCTTTTCCGCCAGTGACCAATCCATCCACGCCAGCGGCGAATCCTGGCAGTACACATTGTTGTTGCCGTGCTGTGTGCGGCCGATCTCGTCGCCGTGCGCGAGCATCGGGGTGCCCTGGGACAGGAAGAGCGTGGCCAGCACATTACGTTGCTGCCGGGCCCGAAGTTCCAGGATGTCCGGGTCGTCGGTGGGGCCCTCGACGCCGCAGTTCCACGACCGGTTGTGGCTCTCGCCATCGCGGTTGCCCTCGCCGTTGGCCTCGTTGTGTTTTTCGTTGTACGACACCAGATCCCGCAACGTGAAACCGTCGTGTGCGGTGACGAAGTTGATGCTCGCCAGCGGGCGTCGGCCGGTGGCCTCGTACAGATCCGACGACCCGGTGAGCCGGGACGCGAACTCGCCCAGCGTTGCCGGTTCACCTCGCCAGTAGTCCCGCACGGTGTCACGGTATTTGCCGTTCCACTCCGTCCACTGCGGCGGAAAATTGCCCACCTGATATCCGCCCTCGCCGATGTCCCACGGCTCTGCGATCAGCTTGACCTGGCTGATCACCGGATCCTGCTGCACGATGTCGAAGAACGCCGAAAGCCGGTCCACGTCATGCAATTCACGGGCCAGCGTCGACGCCAGGTCGAACCGGAAACCGTCGACATGCATTTCCAGGATCCAGTACCGCAACGAATCCATGATCAGTTGCAGGGTATGCGGATGACGGGCGTTGAGGCTGTTTCCGGTGCCCGTGTAGTCCATGTACATTTCCCGGTTGTCCTCGACGACCCGGTAATAGGCCCGATTGTCGATACCGCGGAAACTGATCGTCGGGCCCATATGGTTGCCCTCGGCGGTGTGGTTGTACACCACGTCGAGGATCACTTCGATTCCGGCCTTGTGGAATTCGCGCACCATCGCCTTGAACTCGGTGACCGCCGACGCCGGCCGGTCCGGGTTCGAGGCGTATTCGATGTGCGGGGCGAGAAAGCCGAAGGTGTTGTAGCCCCAGTAGTTTCGCAAACCCTGATCGCGTAGCACCGTGTCCTGCATGAACTGGTGCACCGGCATCAGCTCGATCGCCGTGACACCCAGCTCTTTCAGATGATCGATGATCGCCGGATGGCACAGTCCCGCATACGTTCCGCGCAACTGGGCCGGGACGTCCGGGTGGGTGGCGGTCATCCCCTTGACGTGCGCCTCGTAAATGATCGTCTGATGGTACGGGTGGCCCGGGGAGTGATCGTTCTGCCAATCGAAGTACGGGTTGATCACCACCGACAACATCGTGTGGCCCAGTGAATTCAGCTGCGGCAGAGCAGGATCAGCAGGTTCGTCAGTCGCGGGTGCAGGCTCTGCCATGGCCTCCGGCGAAGTCTCGGCCGATGACGTCCGCGCCCCGGTCACCTCGTCGGGTGTGCCATCGGAAAGCGCGGGGGCACCACCGGTATCCGCGGCATCCTTGGTGGGTGCGTAACCGTCGCCGGGCTCAGCGTTGCCACGCGGGGGCCCTGTTTCGGTCGCGGGTGTGGACGGTCCGTCGGAGGTGGCCTCGATGCTCTCGCCCGGTTCGGAAGGAACACCCACGCCATCGTGCCTGTCCGGCAGCGGGTAGGAGAACAACGACGCGTCGCCGTCGAAATCGCCGTGAAAGGCCTTGCCGTATGGATCGAGCAGCAACTTGCTCGGATCGCACCGCAGCCCGGCCGGTGGATCGTACGGGCCGTGCACCCGGAAACCGTAGAACTGGCCCGGCCCGACATTCGGCAGATAGCAATGCCAGCAGTAACCGTCCACCTCCTCCAGCCGGATGCGGCGTTCAGTGCCGTCACTCTCGATCAGGCACAGATCGACGGCGTTGGCGACCTCGGAGAACAGCGAGAAGTTGGTACCCGCACCGTCGTAGGTGGCTCCCAGCGGATAGGGCGTACCCGGCCACACCTGAATCGGTGGGGGTTCCGGGTCGGTGGTGTCAGCGGGTCCGCCGGGCTGTGCAGGTTCGGTCAATCCTGCGCTCGGTGCATCCATGGGAGAACCCTATCGGTGATGACCGGGCTGGTCATCTCGACCAGCGCATCTCACTCCCGCGTGGCTCATCCGCCCGAGCGCCCCGCCCAGGGGATGGCCAGGCCCATCTGCCGTTCGAGTTCGTCCGTCAGACTCCGCACGTAGGTGGCACTGAGGTGATGCCAGTCCTTGTACACGATGATGTTGCCGACGATCGCCGGGCAGATCGGGTCCGGGGTACTGCCGGGGCGCTCACACACCCCGTCGGAGACGTCGAGCGGATGGAACAGCGGCCGGGTTCCGGCGATTTCGCGCGCCGGATCCTCGTCCAGCAACGCCATGGTCCGGCGGGTCGCGCAAGTGGTGGCCGAACCGCCGTCGGCCAGGCATGTCGGGGTGTCGATTCCGCCGTCCCGGTTGTGCGGCCAAGGGGTGTCGCGGATGCCCAGAACAGGGATGCCGGCGTCGAGGAACGTGTCGAAGATCGGCAGATAGTCCGGCGGCACCCAGTCGCCGAGTTTGCGGTCATGGGGTCGGGTGGAGGTGGTGAACACCGCGTCGGGCCGGTCGGCCAAGACCCGTTCGACGACGCGCTGCCCCCACTCGTAGCACTGCGGGTACGGTACTCCCTGCTGCTTGGGTTCAGGATCGGTCGAGAGCGGACAACCCATCTTCAGATACGTCTTGACGGTGAAGTCGCTGCGTTTGCCGATGATGTTCAGCGCGGTGATCCACATCTCCGAATGCGAACCGCCGACCAGCGCGATCGTCTTCCTGCCGTTCGGTGCGCCGTACGTTCCGACATGAATCTCGCCGTCGGTGAAATCGCTCATGAATCCGTCGGTGGAGGTCTCCGGGTAGTCGTGCAACACCTCCAGCGGTGTGGGGCGCGGATCGACGTCCGGAACGTGTGCCCCGTTGAGGAACGCCCGCGCACCCGGATACACGGCCGGATCCAGATTCCTGGTGTCGACGACGGTCGCTGACACATGACGCTCCCACGCCTTGATCCCCACACCCGACACGACCGTCAGGACCACGAGGATCGACGACACCGTCGTCCGGTAGTCGAGCCATGCCAATCGGCCGGAGGTGTGGCTGCGCCTCGATCCACTGCGCAGGGGATCCTCGATGTACCTCTTGGTGGCCCATGCCAGCGCGATCGACGCGGCCAGCAGGCCGACCCCTTCGAGAGCGTTGGCCTGGTCCGTGCCGCGCCAGGCGAGGTAGAAGATCAGCAACGGCCAGTGCCACAGGTACAGCGAGTAGGCGATCGACCCCAGCCACACCGGCCCTTGCCCCGCCATCGCCCGACTGACTTCGGGCATCGGCCGCGGCAGTTCTCCCGGCCGCGCCTTCTCCTGCGCCACGGACCCCGCCCAGATGATCGCCAGCGTCGCACCCACGGGAACCAGCGCCATCGGCCCCGGGTACTCGTTCACCCCGTCGATCCACCAGCCGCACGAGACGATCAGGGCAAGGGCGGAGAACGCGACGGCATTGCGGACCATCCGGTGCACGCGGATCGTCGGTAACCAGATCGCCAGTAGGCCCCCGGCAAGCGGCTCCCACGCGCGGGATCGGGTGTCGAAATAGTTGTACGGCTGATTGATCGCCATCCGGTGCTGGGCCCACGCGAACGACGCCACGGCCACCGTCAGAACGGCCAATCCGACGATGGCGCGGATCACCGCCGGACGTGCCAGTGCCGCGACGACCCGCGCGCCGAGCTTGAGCAGTCCGGCGAGGGCGAGCATGGCGAGCAGGGTGACGAGGAAGAACTGGCCCTGCACCGCCATCGACCACACGTGCTGCAGCGGACTGTTCGTGGAACTGGCCGCCAGATAGTCCTGCGAGTTGCCCGCCAGATACCAGTTCTGGAAATAGAGGGCGCTCGCGATCACCTCGCGGCCGATGTCCACCCAGCGGGTCTGCGGCAGGATCAGCACAGTCAGCAGCGTCACCGCGAGCAGCACGGTGATCAGCGCGGGCAAGAGCCGGCGCAACAACCGCGACAGCCGGGGCCACGGATTCACGGCCGTCCGGAACGAGACGCCCGGCTTCTGCGCGGAGATTGTGTGCCGCAACAGTGAGCCCAGAAAGAAGTAGCCCGAGAGCGTCAGGAACACGTCGACACCACCGGAGACCCGGCCGAACCAGACGTGGAAGCAGGCCACCAGCATGATCGCCAGCCCACGCAGGCCGTCGAGGTCGGTCCGGTACACGGGTGCGGTCGTCCGGGTCGTGGTCGGGTGAATCAGGTTCTGACTATGGCGCATCGGCCCGGGGTGTGTCGGCACGAGTGCGGGCGCCGTCGATGATCACCCCGAGCGCGTCGGTGAACTCGACCGTGAAATCGCGCCCGGACGGCCCCGTCACCGACAGGCGTTCCATCTGGGCACGGGTCTGCTCCTCGATGGTCAGGCCCAGGACCAGCTGACACAGCGCCGTCGACACCCCTCGCGCATCCCGCTCACGCAGACCCGCCTGCAGGGCGGCCGCCGCGATCTCGTCGGCGATGTGTGTGGCCGACAGGCCGCTGGCCCAGCTTGATGAGACCACTTCCGCGCTGTCGGGGACGGCGAGCAGCGCGGCCCGCATTCCGGTGGCCAGCCAGGCCAGACGCTCGTCCCAGGGCAACGACTCGGGCGCGGGCGGGATACCGCCCAGGATGTCGTCGGCGAGGGCGGCCAGCAGGGTCTGCTTGTCGGTGAAATGCCAGTACAGCGCGTTCGGTCGGACACCGAGTTCAGTGGCCAACCGGCGCATCGACAGGTCGGCGAGGCTGTGCTCGGCAAGGATGTCCCGGGCAGCGGTGAGGATGTCGCCGCGCGTATTGCTCACGCATACAGGGTAGGGGACGCGCGGCATCGCCTGTACGGCGTACAGGTCGCACCTGTACAGTGTTCAGGACCGGCGCGGCGGCCCCGCGCCCGCGACAGCAGCCCGTGATACGACATCCCTGTGTGAAGTGAGGCACCACCGTGGACGAGGCGACGATCAGCAGGATCGATGCCGAGTACATCTGGCATCCCTACGGCGCCATGCCCGCACCGTCGGAGCCGCTCGTCGTCGACAGTGCGCAGGGGGTGCGGTTGCACCTGGCCGATGGCCGCACGGTGGTCGACGGCATGAGCAGTTGGTGGGCCGCGATCCACGGCTACCGACACCCCGTACTCGATGCCGCCGTCACCACCCAACTCGATTCGATGGCGCACGTCATGTTCGGTGGCCTCACACACCGGCCCGCCGCAGAATTGGCCCGGCGTTTGGTGGACCTCACCCCTGATGGGTTGGAGCGGGTGTTCTTCTGCGACTCCGGTTCCGTCTCGGTGGAGGTGGCCGTCAAGATGGCCATCCAGTACTGGCGCAGCCGCGGCCGGACCGAACGCACCCGACTGCTCACCTGGCGCGGCGGTTACCACGGCGACACCCTGACCCCGATGAGCGTGTGCGACCCCGATGGCGGGATGCACGCCATGTGGAGCTCGGTGTTGCCCGAGCAGATCTTTGTGCCCGAACCACCCGCGATCGGTTCCGGCGACGCCGTGCTCGATGCATACATCGCCCTGCTCGACGACGAGATCGGTTCTCACGCAGGTGAACTAGCTGCCGTTATCGTCGAGCCCGTGGTGCAGGGGGCGGGCGGCATGCGGTTTCACGACCCGCGTCTGCTGCGGGCCCTGCGTGAGATCTGCGACGCCCGTGACGTTCTGCTGATCTTCGATGAGATCGCCACCGGATTCGGCCGCACCGGAGAGCTTTTCGCCGCCGACCACGCCCGGGTAGCGCCCGACATCATGTGTATCGGCAAAGCGCTCACCGGTGGCTACCTCACCCTCGCCGCTGCGCTGTGCACCGCCCGGATCGCCGTGGCCATCAGTGCCGGTGAGGCAGGCGGCCTGGCACACGGTCCCACCTTCATGGCCAACCCGCTCGCGTGCGCCGTCGCCGTCGCCTCCATCGACCTGCTCCTCGACTCCTCGTGGCGTGAGCGCGTCGCGCAGATCTCGGCCGGGCTTGCGGCCGGTCTTGAACCGCTGCGCACCGAGCCCGGAGTCCGGGATGTGCGGGTGTTCGGTGCGATCGGTGTCGTGCAACTCGACGAACCCGTCGACATGGCCATCGCGACGCGGTCCGCAGTGGACGCCGGGGTCTGGCTGCGGCCGTTCCGCGACCTCGTCTACACCATGCCGCCCTTCCTGTGCACCGACGACGACATCGCCGCCATCTGTGCAGGTATCGCGTCGGCGGCCACGGCGCGACACCGACTCCTGTCGCTGTCCCAGGGAGAGAACAGATGATCACCACCAGCCCCGTGCACACCGATGCTCTGGCGTGGCTCGTCGACGCCGGAATCGCACGCGCCGACGCAGGTCTGCACCGCGAGCCGTACGTTCGGGATTCCGCCGCGCCGCTCATCAATCTCGCGTCCAACGACTACCTGGGCCTGAGCACCCATCCCGACGTCATCGCCGGCGCGCACGCCGCCCTCGACGAGTGGGGCACCGGATCGACGTCGTCGCGACTGGTGTGCGGTACCACCGGCCTGCACACGGATCTGGAGAATGAGCTCGCCGACTTCCTCGGGACGCCCGCCACACTCGTCTTCTCGTCCGGCTATCTGGCCAACGTCGGCGCCGTCACCGCGCTCGCCGGCCGCGGCAGCCTCATCGTCAGCGACACCGGTACGCACGCATCCCTCATCGACGGCTGCAGGCTGTCGCGGGCGCGGGTCGTCGTCGTCGATCGGGGTGATCACGAGGCCGTACGAAAGGTGCTGGCCGAACGTGACGAGCCCCGGGCGCTCGTCGTCACCGACTCGATCTACTCGGTCGACGGTGAACCCGCCCCGATCCGCGAACTGTATGCGGCGGCCCACGACAACGGTGCCGCACTGCTCGTTGATGAGGCACATGCGCTCGGTGTCCGTGGACCCGGCGGCGCTGGTCTGGTCGCCGAATGCGGGCTGGCCGGCGCGCCGGATCTCGTCGTCACCGGGGTGCTGTCCAAATCGCTGGGCGCACAGGGCGGACTGGTCGCCGGTAGCTCCGTGCTACGTGAGCATCTCAT
>NZ_JAGQTN010000220.1 GCF_020438995.1 Gordonia sp. (in: high G+C Gram-positive bacteria) | reverse complement strand
TTTCGGCGTCCTCGTTGAGGACCAGTTCGATGGTGGTGCTGCGGTCACGGATGTCGGCGGCGGTACTGTCCACGACGATCTTGCGCCGGCCTGACAGTTCGGTGCCGTCCTGGGCGTAGACGCCGACATCGAGGGTGCGGCCGCGCGTCTTGCCCGACACCGGTTCGCGTTGCAGCAGCGTCACCATCACCGTGCTGGAGGTGATGGTGGGTGTGCTGACGTTGACGTCGACGGTCACCTTGGTGGTGGTGTTCTTGCGCGACTGGGTGAGCGTGACGAGAGGTACGACGATCTCCTGCAGGCTGGTGCCGCCGTGCACATACTGCACGCCGCTGCCCTGTTTACGGAGCCGGTGCAGGCCGCGCGGTGTTTGGACCTCCAGATCCCCGTCGAGCCCGAGTTGCTGAGCTGTCCAGGTGGTGAACGACGGATGGTCGCGCAGTCCCCTGCCGATCACGTGGCGACGGCCGTCGGCCACCACCTCGTCGCCGTGGGCGGTTTCGCTGAGATAGTCCGACGGTGCGAGTTCTGATCGCTGATACAGGAATCCGTGGTCGGCGGTGACGAGGACTCGGCTGGCGCGCATCTTGCCGCTGCCGAATCGTTTGATGAGCCGGGTGATGTCGTCGAGTGCGTCGGCGCATGCCTTGGGCGTCTGGTGTGGCGTCTTGTGACCGGTGGCGTCGATGGTGTCGTGGTAGACGACGACGGCTTCGTGTTCGCGCCACAGCTCGTATCGTTCGCCTGCACTGAGGCCCATCACCTCGGCGTAGTTGGTTGCCGCGATGTTCGCTTTGCCCCACAACAGATCCCGGGCGAGTAGACCGGATGTGGACTTTCCGTCGGCGAGAACGGTTTCACCGTTGGCGAGTTCGAGATGATCGTGCGGCAGCATCGCCGCCATCCCGAGGCAGGTGATCGACGGCAGCGGGGACAGTCGGGGTTCGATGGTGGCGGTGAACGAGTCGCTCGCGTTCATTCGTTCCGCCAGTTCCATCCCCACCTCGTAGCGGAACGCGTCGGAGACGATGACCAGCGTTTTCGTCTTGGCCGGCAGATCATAGCGGGCGAAACCACGCAACGACTGGATTCCGGGGATGTCCCAGCTCTCGAAGGTGTCGATCTGCTGCTGCCAGGCATGGGCGAGGGGACGCTGGCAATCGTGGACGTACCGGTGTTCCACCCGATCGGTGAGTCCTTTGCCGATCTCGATGTCCTGCTGTTCGATGTGGTGGCGGAACAATCGGTAGGCGCGGTCGATGCTCGCCCACCTGGCGGCGTAACTGGTGATGCCGTCGAGGGGGTCGGCGATGACGGGGGCGAATGTTTCGATACTGCTGAGGCATTCGGCCGCCGCACGCAGCGCCGCGTAGCTGTGCTCATTCTCGGCGTACCAGGTGGTGGCCGACCGGGTGCGGACGATCTCGTCGACCTCGCCGAGTGTCATGGTGCTGCGGTGGATTGCCTCTGCCAGTCCGTGGATGACGTAGTCGTCGACGATCGGGAACACATTCCGGTCGGCGAGGCCGGCTACCGGGGGTGTGTTGGTGCGGAGGTGTTCGGCGATGTTGAGGTCTTCTTGCGCCCGACCGGCGAGAGTGGTGAATACGCTGCGCGCCTGCGGGTCGTCGCGGAATCGTTCGAAGTCGATGCGCGCGGCGTTGCGCGCTTGCGGCCAGCCGGTCCACGCCTCGTTGAAGATCCAGGTGGCCAGGCCCGCGACACTCGGTGTGCCGGTGGTGTATCCGTAGATGCCGGCGCATCCCGACCACAAGAA
>NZ_JAGQTN010000023.1 GCF_020438995.1 Gordonia sp. (in: high G+C Gram-positive bacteria) | reverse complement strand
GTTTGGTCGCGCATCCGTCTCTTCGGCCACAGGGGTCAAGATGTTTGGTCGCGCATCCGTCTCTTCGGCCACAGGGGTCAAGATGTTTGGTCGCGCATCCGTCTCTTCGGCCACAGGGGTCAAGATGCCTCGTCGCACATCCGTTGATTCGCTCTCAGTTGCTATGAGGGTGGCCCGGCCCTTTGGCCCTTCGCCGCGGGTGAGGACGTATAGGGCGAGGGGGAGGACGAAGAGGCCGGGATAGATCTTGAGGCAGAAGCCCAGTGCCAGGAGGATCGAGGCGAGAATCGCGCTGGTACGCAACGACAATCGTCGTCGACCTGTTTTCGTGCTGGTGCCCGCACCCCAGGCCATCACCGCCACCGCCCCGACAGCCGTTGCGGTGACCGGCAATTCCCAGTTGTGGAACGAGTACAGCACCAAAGGTGGTGTGGCAGCCCAGAACAGCACCCACCAGCGCACCATCAACGCCAACAGCACCGTGATCGCCAGACCGAACGGGACCAGCAGCCACACCGAATGCTGAAAGAACTCGGTATCGGTGTGGGCGCCGATCGCCCCGAGCCACATCAGCATCCCCGACAGCACCGGATATTCGACGACGCCGCCGAACAGCTTTCCGTCGGCGTTGATGCCGCCGTGAATGTACGGGAATATGTGTTCGTCGATTCCGCGGCCCCGCCACAGGAACATCAGGTCCGAATAACAGGGCACCACGGCGTCCGGGTCGCCGACCGGCCAATGCGAACTACGGCCACCCTCCAGAAACGGCGGCCCACCGCATTTGACCTTGACCAGATACGACCAATACATCAGCAGCGACGTCAGCAGCAGCGACACCACGACGATGACCGCGGTCTCGCCGCGGCGCGACAGGGACGTGCGCCCGACTCGCAGAACAGGTTGAAAACTGACGTCGAGCATACGCTACAGGGTAGGTGGTGGACGCGCGATTTCGCAGGTCAGGGGTTGACCGTGTATCTTGGGGCGGTTGCCGACGCAGGCGACCCTCCTGCCACGGACAGTCCGTGGCCGACCTAGCCCATAGGAGGTGATGTGGTCATATGCGTCACTACGAATTGATGGTCATCCTCGATCCCAGTCTGGACGAGCGCACCGTCGCCCCTTCACTCGATACCTTCCTCAACGTTGTCCGCAACGACGGTGGAAAGGTTGACAACGTCGACGTCTGGGGCAAGCGCCGTCTTGCCTACGAGATCGCCAAGCACAGCGAGGGCATCTACGCCGTCATCGATCTCAACGCCGAACCCGCCACCGTCAACGAGCTCGATCGTCAGCTCAAGCTGAACGACTCGGTGCTGCGGACCAAGGTTCTGCGCAAGTAATCCTGGGCGGGCGGTTGTGGATAACCGCCCGATCGCACCCGGATTTGTCGTACCCACGTTCTAGGGTGGAAACCAACTCCACAACAGAGCAGGTGCGGCTCGACCTTCGAGTGCACACTCACGACACGAGGGGACTCCCATGGCAGGCGACACGGTCATCACCGTCATCGGCAACCTGACCGCCGACCCGGAACTGCGGTTCACACCGTCCGGCGCGGCAGTTGCCAACTTCACGGTGGCATCCACACCGCGCACCTTCGACCGTCAGACCAACGAGTGGAAGGACGGCGAAGCGCTGTTCCTCCGCTGCAACATCTGGCGCGAGGCCGCGGAGAACGTCACCGAAAGCCTGGTCAAGGGCACCCGAGTCATCGTGCAGGGACGACTCAAGCAGCGCTCCTACGAAACCCGCGAGGGCGAGAAGCGCACAGTCGTCGAACTCGAGGTCGATGAGATCGGTCCCTCGCTGCGATACGCCACCGCCAAGGTCAACAGGGCCTCGCGCGGCGGCGGAGGCGGCGGTGGTTTCGGATCCTCCGGCGGCGGCGCGAGCCGCGGCGGCGGATCGAACCAGCCGGTGGCCGACGATCCGTGGGGCTCTGCCCCCGCGAGCGGATCGTCGTTCAGCGGCGGGGACGACGAACCCCCCTTCTGATATTCGGCGGACACCGGGCAGCTGCCCGGCTCACCCGCAATGCATAACTGGAGCATCCATTGGCTAAGCAAAAAGGCCGGAAGGTCCGCGTCGAAAAGGTCACCAAGACCAAGGCGTGCACCTTCTGCAAAGACAAGAAGACTGCCATCGACTACAAGGACACCGCACTGCTGCGTCGTTTCCTGTCCGACCGCGGCAAGATCCGTTCGCGGCGCGTGACCGGCAACTGCGTGCAGCACCAGCGCGACGTCGCCGTGGCAGTGAAGAACTCGCGTGAGGTGGCCCTGCTGCCCTTCACCTCGACCAGCCGATAAGCGGGAGGACTGACATGAAACTCATCCTCACCGCCGCCGTGGAGAACCTCGGCGAAGCAGGCGACACCGTCGAGGTCAAGGACGGCTACGGCCGCAACTACCTGCTGCCCCGCGGCCTGGCCATCAAGGCCACTCGTGGCGCCCAGAAGCAGGTCGACGACATCCGTCGCGTCCAGGCCGCCCGCGAAGTCCGCGGCGTGGAGCACGCCAACGAGATCAAGCAGGCCCTCGAAGGCCTCGACGCCGTCTCGCTGACCGTGAAGACCCACGACTCGGGCAAGCTGTTCGGTTCGGTCACCGCGGCCGACGTTGCCGGCGCCATCAAGTCGGCCGGCGGACCCGCCGTCGACAAGCGCAACCTGGAGCTTCCCAAGGCCCACATCAAGGCCACCGGCAGCTACCCGATCGTCGTCAAGCTGCACCCGAGCGTCACCGCGAAGGTTCAGCTGGCCGTCGTCTCCGCCTGAGCGTCGGCGTCTGACACACAGCTCCGCCGGTCACCCTCACCAAGGTGACCGGCGGAGTTCTTTGTATGGGTCAGAATGTCTGAGTGGGACCGGACTCGTCCTCCACGACCTCGATCACGCACCGGTCGGCGCCGGGCCGCACGTAGACAGTGCCGGTGAGCGTTCCCGACTTGGACGTGACTCCGGCCCTGGTGGTCACCTTGACCGAATAATGCACCGGTATCCGCGAGCCCGACGCCTCCCCGGACATCACCTCGACGGACGGCGTGCCGTCGGTCTGCGACGACACCTGCAACTCGTCGAGGACCGCGAGCCCGTTGCGCGCATCGGACTTGTCGGGCGAATCGTCGCAGTAGGTGTCGATGGCCTGCTCGTACCGGCTGGTGTTACCCGGCGAGAACGTGCTGCTGTTGACGATGAACTCCCGTACGAAAGCCTCATGGTTCTGGGCCGGGGTATCACTGCCCGCGGCGACAGGGTCCTTCGTCGGCGACGACCCATCGTCGTCACCGCTCACGAGGACGAACACGAAAGTCACAACCAAGACCACCAGTCCCGCACCGATTCCCAGCGCCAACCAGAGTCCGCCGCCGCCACGTTTGGGTGGCGGCCCGGGCGGATACTGCCCCGGCGTGTAGCCGTGGGCAGCCTGCTGGGCCGGGCCGAAGGGCTGGGCTGCGCTATACGGCTGGGCTACGCCGGGATAGGGCTGAAACGGACCCTGCTGCGGAGACACGCCGGGACCGAACCCGGGTCCCGACCGACCAGGCGGCGTGCCACCGTACGGTCCCGGTCCGGAAAAAGTCATACAGCCACCCTAGCCGCGAAGAACCGGCTGGACCCTCCCAAGCTACACCGGTTGAATGGTCCTGGCCGACCCAGGCAACCAGCAATGGAACTACTCGACGGACGGCCCCGACAGCGAGTTCTCCGGTGCGATCGGGTCCACCGGCACCGGCCATGCCTCGACGACCTGCCTCGCGCGGCGCCTGCTCCACTTACCCATCCGGTCGGTCGCACCGTCGAGGACCCCACCCGCGGGATCGTCAAACCGCACCCCACTCCCGGCGCCGTAATCGTTCGGCCCGCTCGCTACGCTCCCGGCGCCGCATCCATTCGGCCCACTCGCTACGCTCCCGGCGCCGGTCCGCACGAGGTCGTCCTCCGGATGCCAGATCTGCCACACGACCACGACGCACAGGGCGACGACCATCAGACCGCGGACCACCACTGCGACGGTGAACCATTCTTCGGGAAGCCAGCGACGCTCGGGGTCGAGAAACAGCGTCATACGCGGAATCCACACCAGCGCGTCGATGGCCATCCAGGCGAACAGCAACCGCGTGTGCGGAATGGCCAGCACCGCCAGCGGTACCAGCCACAGGGAGTGCTGCGGACTCCATGCTTTGTTGATCAGCAGGAAGCCGGCGACCGCAAGGAAGGCCAGCTGGGCGACGCGCGGGCGTGTCGGTGCTCGCAGGACGACGACGGCCAGAGCGATCGCGAGTACCACCGCTCCCAGCAACGACACCGCATCGAGCAGGTCATTGTTCCACGTGAAACCAATCGAATCGGACAGGATGCGATAGACCGAGTCTGGGTCGGCCCCCCGGTCGGAGTTGTAGCGGAAGTACTCCAGCCACCCGGACGGATAGAAGATCACGATCGGCAGGTTCACGGCCACCCACGCGCCCACCGCGCCCAGCGCCGTCCTGGTGAACTCCCGCACTGTCCCCGCACGCCAGCACAGCAATAACAGAACGAGCAGCAGAACCAGTGGATACAGTGTGACGGCTGTCCCGAACCCGATGAACACCCCCGCGAGCCACGGTTTCCTGCGAGACCAGGACAGCAATGCGAGCGCGACGAAGCCGGTGGCGATGGCATCGAAGTTGGTGAACGCGTGCACCAGGACCAGCGGCGACAGCGCCGCGATCCACGCCGACCAGATCCGGGCCCGCGCGGTAAGGGCGGTGGCCCAGATGGTGATCAACCAGAAGGCGAGCAATCCCAGGGCTGCGATGTCGAAGTAGCCGACGGTCACATACGGTGCGGGGATTCCCCAGTTGTCGTGCGCGGCGGCCCACCACTGGGCGAGCTTGGCCGCCCCATACATGTACAGCCCGGTGAGCACCGGATACTCCATGTACCGCTTGACCTGTTCGCCTTCGCCCGCTTTCGCGCCGGGGTCGGAGTTCTCGTGCCAGAACGTCTTGTAGGGGAAGGTGTTGCCCCGGTCGAGCTTCTCCGCTTGGTACAGAGCGAGGACGTCGGAGTAACAGAGATTGGTGAACTGACGCTGGTTGTCGTTGGTCAGCCGCGTCTCGGTGCCGGCGGACGTGGTGGTGCTGCTCGTCTGCAGGCAGGCCGCCTTGCCGAACCAACTCAGCGCCGTCACGCACAGCGCAAGGGCAAGCAGCACTCGCAGCGGGGTCACCCAACGGCTGCGTCCCACCGCGGCGTGCCGCCCCAGACCACCGCCGACCATCGTGGCCGCGCCGGCGGGCACGCCGTCGTTCCACGTCGGGACCACCCGGTCGACGAGCGTCCGGTCATCGACGGCGTACGGTCGCGGCGACACGTAACCGCCCCCGGCGTCCACCTCTACCGGGCCGGGCCCGACCGAGTCCGTCCGGTGTGCGTCCACATCGTTCGACGACAACCCGGCGTCCGTCACCGCACCACTACCTGTGCGCTCACCATCGATCAGGGGAAGGGTGCCTCGACGCCGTCGTTGCCGGCGATATCGCCGCCACCGGTACCACCTGTGCCACCGCCGGTGCCGCTGTTGTCGCCGCCCACGTTGTTGTTGCCCGCGCCGGTGCCGTCATCACCGCCGGTACCTCCCCCGTTTCCGAAGTTTCCGCCACCGGGAACCGTCACGGTCACACCCGGCGCGAGCGTCACGCCGCCATTCTCGTCGACCGTCGGCATCTGCGGCCGATAGCGGGTCGGGCTGCGCTGAGTGGTCGTCTCGGGCGTGTCGTAGTACGTCTGGGTCGGGGTGGTATACGTGACCGGCGGCGGCTCGTACGGAATGCCTGCCTGGCCACCGACTGCGTCGGGCTCGGGGAAGTCCTCGAGCTCGTCGCCGTCGAGCGCCCCGTCCATCGCGGCCTTCCAGATCTGCGCGGGCAGACCGCTGCCGTAAATATTCGAGCCGCCGTAGTTCAGCAGCGCGGTGCCCTTGTCGGTGCCCACCCACACCGCGGTGGACAGCTGCGGCGTATAGCCGACCATCCAGGCGTCCTTGTTGTTGCCGGTGTCGCCGAGCTGCGCGGTGCCGGTCTTGGCCGCGGACTTACGCGCGCCGAAATTCGGATCGTAGAGCGAATTGCCGTTGGAGTACGCGGCGATCGGCACAAGCGCGGCGGTCACGTTGTCGGCGACCTTGGCCGCGAACACCCGCTTGCCCTTGTTCTGCTTGTGTTCATAGAGCACGACACCGTCAGCGGTCTCGACCTTCTGCACGAAGTACGGTTCGCGGTAGATGCCGGAGGCGGCGAGTGTGGCGTACGCGGACGCCATGTCGATGACCCGCGACGGGTACTGACCGAGAACCACGCCACCCTCGGGCTTGCCGTTCTTCTCCACCAGTGTGTGTTCGATGGTGCCGAAGCTCTCGGCGACACCGGCCTTGTGCGCGGCAGCGGCCACATCCGAGGCCCCGTGCTTGAGGTCCATCATCAGCCGGTAGTACACCGTGTTGAGCGACATCTTCATCGCCGTGGCGAGGTTGCAGCTGCCACAGCTCTCGCCGTCGGAGTTGTTGACCGTGAGCCCGCCCGGCGCGTCGTAGGGTGAGGAGTCATACACCTGGGACAGCGGAATGCCCTGTTCGAGGGCCGCGACCAGCCCGAACACCTTGAACGACGATCCGGTCTGCAGACCCGCCTGCGAGTAGTCCCAGCCCTGACCGTCGTTGCCGCCGAAGTAACCGCGCACCGCACCGGTCTTGGGTTCAATCGACACCACGGCGTCGCGCAGGTTGTCCGGTTCGCCTTCGAGCTTTCCGTTGGCGGCCTTGACGGCGGCATTCTGTACCTGCGGATCGATCGTGGTGGTGATCTTGAGGCCTTCGGTGCGGATCTCCTCGTCGGTGACGACCCCGAGCCTGGTGAGCTCCTCGACCACCTGCCGTTTGATCAGGCCGTTGGGTCCGGGGGTGACTTCACCGTTGCTCTTGGGTGCGGTCCTGACCCTGGGGAACTTCTGCGCGGCCCGGTCGGACGGCGACATCGCGCCGATGGTGACCATGCCGTCGAGCACGTAGTTCCAGCGGATCTTCGCCGCATCCTCGTCGACGGCCGGATCGAGATAGGACGGCGACCGGATGACGCCGGCGAGGAGCGCACCCTCGGCCGGGGTGAGCTTCTGGACAGGTTTGCGGAAGTAGGCCTGCGACGCCGCCGAGATGCCGTACGCGCCGCGACCGAAGTAGATGGTGTTGAGGTAGGCGGCCATGATGTCGTCTTTGGTCCACTCGTTGGACATCTTGGTCGCGATCGCGAGTTCCTTGAACTTGCGCTTGTAGGACACCTCGTTGCCGACGAACGCGTTCTTGACGTACTGCTGGGTGATGGTCGAGCCGCCGCCGGCGGTATCGTCGCTGGTCAGCTTGCCTTTGACGGCTCGGCTCAGACCGCGGATGGAAAAGCCCGAGTTGGTACGGAACTCGCGGTCCTCGGCGGCGATCACCGCGTCCTGCACCCAGACCGGGACGTCGGAGATCTTGACGTCGGTGCGGTTGCCGTCCTCGGGCACGATCCGCGCGATGGTCCGGCCCTTGCTGTTGACGATCGTCGACACCTGGGCCTGTTTGATGTCGCCTGGGGCGGGGACGTCGGTGCCGACGTAGACGCCGAGGAAGGCCACCACGGCGACGATCAGGCCGACGGGAACGATCGCGGCGACGATGCCGATGGCCCATGCCAGTTGCCGGTAGCCTGCGTGGCGGGTGCCACCTCCGGATCCCGATGGACGCGACGGACCCTTCGTGCTGCTCATGTCAACCTTCCCGACCGTCCGGCACCACGCCGTCGGTCGTCTATCTCCCCAGCGTTTCACCGTAGCCGTCTATCGCGCGGGTGCCACTGAATCAGTTACCACTGTGACGTACTCGACCCGCGCAGAGCAAAGACCGGTGCAGCCGGTCACGGCCGGAGCGACCGGTGTGACCTACTTGGCGACTCTGCGCCCGCGGGTCGATCTCGGTGGCAAACCCGCAACGTACGACTGCACCAAATGGTTCCAGCTGCATGTTCGGCAGACCTCGACGACGTGCACGGAGAACTCCTCCGCGGTGCCGGCGAGGCGGGCGATCTCTTCGGTTGTCCGGGCCGATCCCGATACCTGGCCGAGTTTGTCGCCGAACACCCAGGACACCAGCGTGACCTGCTCTTTCCTGCAAATCGGGCACAGCGTGGGCGACGGGCGTCCGTGGAATTTCGCGGCGCGCAGCAGATAGGGACTCGCGTCGCAGACGTCGGCGACGGCGCGACGGCCCGAGTGGACCTCAGCGAGCCGGGCCTTGCGCTGCAGGGCGTAGTCGATGATCTGGCGTTGCACGCATTTCAGCGTACGTGGTCGGCGGTTCCGGTGCCCCGGTACGGGCCGTTGCGATGGGAGTACCGGGACGACGGCTCGGATGCCGTTACCGCGGTCACAGCAATGCCACAGGAGCGTCGTACAACACGACACGTCGACCCGATGTGGACACAGAACATATCGGTGCGATACATTCACCATCACATCGGCGCGAGGTGTCGTGCCGAGCTGTCAGACCGACGTCCTTATTGACCGACGTACTTGTTGACCGACGTGATGAGAGGGGTGACCGGAGTGCTCGAACTCGCCATCCTCGGGTTGCTCATCGAATCCCCGATGCATGGCTACGAGCTACGCAAGCGGCTCACCGGTCTCCTCGGCGCGTTCCGTGCCTTCTCGTACGGCTCGCTGTATCCCACTCTCAAGCGGATGCAGACCAGCGGGCTGATCGACGAGACGGTCGGACCGCTCGGACCCAAGGTCCGGCGGGCACGCCGCGTCTACCAGCTCACCGACGCGGGCCGCGAACGCTTCGCCGAACTCGTCGCCGATACGGGTCCGCAGAACTACACCGACGACGGTTTCGGCGTCCACCTGGCGTTTTTCAGCCGGACACCGGCCGTTGCCCGGATGCGGATCCTGGAGGGCCGTCGTCGTCAGGTCGAGGAACGCCGAGAAGGGCTCCGTGAGCTCATCGGACGTTCCAACCGATCCGGCGACCGCTACACCCGACAACTGCATGAACTGAGCCTCGAATCGAGCGAACGCGAAGTGCGCTGGCTCAACGAGCTCATCGCGGCCGAGGCGTCGGACACCAACAGTCCCGACACCGCGTACACCGCGACCACTGACCGGAGGCCTGCCGACCTCCACGAAACGGACTCACAGGAGAGCCGTGTCCGGGGCGTCGCAGCCCCATCCCAGAAGGAGCCGGTTCCGCAGCAGTACGCTGTGGCGCCGCGAGAAGAAGGAGAACCCGACCGTGGGTGAGTCCAATAAGGTGCGCGTAGCCATCGTGGGCGTAGGAAACTGCGCCTCATCCCTGGTTCAGGGCGTGCAGTACTACAAGGATGCCGACGAGAATTCGACCGTTCCCGGTCTGATGCACGTTAAGTTCGGCCAGTATCACGTGCGCGACGTCGAGTTCGTCGCCGCGTTCGACGTCGACGCCAAGAAGGTCGGCTTCGACCTCTCCGACGCGATCTTCGCCAGCGAGAACAACACCATCAAGATCGCCGACGTGCCGCCGACCGGCGTCACCGTCTCGCGCGGCCACACCCTCGACGGCCTGGGCAAGTACTACCGCCAGACCATCACCGAGGCCGACGGCGAAGGTGTCGACGTGGTGCAGGCACTCAAGGACGCGCAGGTCGACGTCCTCGTCAGCTACCTGCCCGTCGGTTCCGATCAGGCCGACAAGTTCTACGCTCAGTGCTGCATCGACGCGGGCGTCGCCTTCGTCAACGCACTGCCCGTCTTCATCGCCTCCGACCCGGAGTGGGCACAGAAGTTCCGCGACGCCGGTGTGCCGATCGTCGGCGACGACATCAAGAGCCAGGTGGGCGCCACCATCACCCACCGCGTGATGGCGAAGCTGTTCGAGGACCGCGGCGTGGCCCTCGACCGCACCTACCAGCTGAACGTCGGCGGCAACATGGACTTCAAGAACATGCTCGAGCGTGAGCGTCTGGAGTCCAAGAAGGTCTCCAAGACCCAGGCCGTCACCTCCAACCTGACCGGTTCGCTCGCGGGCAAGGTGCACGACAAGAACGTGCACATCGGCCCGTCGGACCACGTCGAGTGGCTCGATGACCGCAAGTGGGCCTACGTCCGCCTCGAAGGCCGCGCCTTCGGTGACGCCCCGCTGAACCTGGAGTACAAGCTCGAGGTGTGGGACTCCCCCAACTCGGCCGGCATCATCATCGACGCCGTCCGCGCCGCCAAGATCGCCAAGGACCGCGGCCTCGGTGGCCCGATCCTCCCGGCCTCGGCCTACCTGATGAAGAGCCCGCCGGAGCAGATCGCCGACGATGTCGCGCGTGCGCAGCTCGAAGCGTTCATCATCGGCGCCGAGTAATTCTCTGCCGCTGACAACAGCCGCGTGAGTACCTTCCGGGGTACTCACGCGGCTGTTGTCGTCGACCGGGACGTCACCTGATTTCAGGGATGCACCAGCCGCCTTGTTGGGAGCCGACGAGGAAGGATCGCTTGCGGTTGTCGACGGTGCCGGTGACGCGGATCAGTTCAGAGCCTTCGCGGGCAGCCCGGAAGCTGTTCGCGTCGTAGCCGCCCACCTTCCCGAGCGCCTTTGATACCGACGGGACGACGGGGTGGCCCATCTGGGTTTCCCAGTTGCGGTTGATCTGCGGCAGGCAGGTCAGCGGGTAGGTGGTCTCGGTGTCGGCGGAGTTGACCGGTTTGCCCTGGGCACGGCGCAGAGCGCGTTGCAC
>NZ_JAGQTN010000022.1 GCF_020438995.1 Gordonia sp. (in: high G+C Gram-positive bacteria) | reverse complement strand
TCGACGACCTCAACGCGGTCGGCTTCGCCAACGGCGTCGGCCCGGGTGTCTACGACATCCACTCCCCGCGTGTCCCCGGCACCGCCGAGATCGCCGAATCCCTTTCGGCCGCACTCAAAGCCGTCGACCCGCGGCGCCTGTGGGTCAACCCCGACTGCGGCCTGAAAACCCGCGGCACAGAGGAGGTGGTCGCCTCCCTGACCAACCTCGTCGAGGCCACCGAACAGGTCCGCGCCGGGCTGTAGCCCGGTCAGGCGTTCGGGTCACCGGGCCCTTCGAGACGTGGTCGGCTCGCAAGCTAACGCGACCGCTCCTCAGGGATCAAGATGTTTGGCTACGAGAATGCACCCACCATCTTGATCCCTGAGGCCGACCCGACACCGATCGACAAACCACACACCATCTTGATCCCTGAGGCCGAAGCGACGAAGGAGCGAGGGTCACGAAGGGTCAGGTGACCATCCATGCACGAGGCGACCACCTCACACGTTGTTGGCCTTGAGTCGCTGCGCCAGGTACTCGGCCGCCGTCAACGGAGGGTATTTGCCCTCGGGGCTCTCGATGAGGACGTCCGTATTCGCCTGCGCGAAGAACGCGATCGACTGCCGGGCGTCGAGCGATTCACCTTCGCGCGGCGGCCGCACCCGGTGGAAGTTCGACGGCAGTTTGTCGTCGGACCAGCGCATCAGCATGTCACCGATGTTGCAGGTGATGGCGTCGTCGGACGGGGTGACCGGCGTCCATTCCTGCCCCTTCATCTCCGCACCCGGCAGCACCTGCAGCCCACCCTGGCCGTCACGCTGGAACAGCAGGGTGAGGGCGTCGAAGTCGGTGTGCGCCCCGGCTCGCCAGATGCTGTGGTCACCGAGCATCTCCTCGGGGAAGGCGTAGTAGTACAGCAGCCGCAGAGTGCTCTGATAGGTGTCCGACGAGGGGTCGTGCGCGGCGGTGAAGAAGTCGCGGTCCAGGCCGAGTTTCACTGCGAAGCAGCCGAGCAGATCCATCGCAATCTTCCAGCAGCGGGCTTCGAAATCCTCGACGGTGGAACGGAATCCGGCCAGTTCGTCCTCGCTGGGCCACAGCCCGTCCATGCGCGGTTTGGTGTACTGGTAGGACTCCTTCTGGTCGGCGGTCCCGGTCGACGGGCGCACCTGGGTCCCGTATTCCCAGCCGGCGTTGGTGCCCTTCTGCAGCGGGTACTGCTCCTTGATCTCGGTGGGCAGGTGGAAGAAGGTGTTCGCCATCGCGAACACACCGTCGACAATATCCTGCGGGATGCCGTGGTCGACAATCTGGAAGAAGCCGATATCGGTTGCGGCCGACCAGAGTTCGTCGGCGATCTCGTCGAAGCGGTCCTCGAAGTCGGCGATGGAGATGCGGCGCACCTCGCGGTCGGTGGTTTCGGTGCCGACCGCGCCCATCTGGGATTCGCGGTTGAGTTCGGTCATGTCGTAGGCGGTCACTGGGGTGTCCTTTCGGGGCTGTGTTGACCAGATCGCGATGACCGCACGTCTTTTCGGACAGCGTGAACACGCCGGTCATGGTGACCGCATATGCCACTGCCGCAACCCCGCCGCACCCCGCGAAGGGCGGACCTTCGATTCGTGCGATCAGTACTCGCGGCACCAAGTAGACCCCTCGCGCGTTGCTGCGCTGCTACTCGCTATTACACCGATGTAAAACGTCTCGCGAGCAGCCTAAGATGAAACGGACCGCCGGGGATCACAGGTGGCCCAACACCCTGATGTGATCTCCGACGGTCCGTTCTTTGCTGCTGTGCGCGTCCGGCTGCTCTGCGTTTCAGCCGAGCACGATCAGCAGGTCCCCTGGCGCCACCTGGGCGACTTCACCGATGGCGACCCTGGTCACCTTCCCCTCGACGGGGGTGGTGATGGTGGCCTCCATCTTCATCGCCTCGATGGTGCCGATCGCGGCACCGGCGGCCACGACGTCACCGACACCCACTGACAGTGACACCACGCCCGCGAACGGCGCCGCGATGTGGTTGGGGTTTGTGCGGTCGGCCTTCTCCGCCGACGGAACCTCGGCATCGACCGACCTGTCCCGTACGGCCACCGGCCGCAGTTGCCCGTTGAGCACGCACATCACGGTGCGCATGCCCTTCTCGTCGGCGTCGCTGATCGCTTCGAGGCCGATGATCAGTTCGTGGCCGGGTTCGAGTTCGACGCGGTGCTCCTCGCCGTAGCGCAGCCCGTAGAAGAACTGATTGGCCGACAGCCTCGAGGTGTCGCCGAACTGTTCCTGATGGTCCTCGAATTCCCTTGTCGGGCCGGGGAACAGCAGCCGGTTGAGGGTTTCCTGACGGCCGCGGCCGGACACGTCGAGCGCAGCCGAGTCCGCCTCGGACAAGTCCTTGGGTGCCGGCGCCTCGGCGCGGCCTTCGAGGGCGATCGTGCGCAGCGGTTCGGGCCAGCCGCCGGCGGGGTCGCCGAGTTCACCACGCAGGAAGCCGATCACCGAGTCCGGGATGTCGTACGACGACGGGTCGGCCGCGAACTCGCCGGCGGTGATGCCGCGACCCACCAGCGCCAGCGCCAGGTCACCGACCACCTTCGACGACGGCGTCACCTTGATCAGCCGTCCCAGCATCCGGTCGGCCGCCGCATACGCCTCCTCGACCGCCTCGAACCGGTTACCCAGCCCGAGCGCGATGGCCTGCTGGCGCAGGTTGGACAGCTGACCGCCGGGGATCTCGTGGGTGTACACACGCCCGGTGGGGGCCGGTAGACCCGACTCGAACGGCGCGTACACCTTGCGCACGGCCTCCCAGTACGGTTCGAGATCGCACACCGCGCCCAGGTCCAGGCCGGTATCATGTTCGGTGTGCGCGGCAGCGGCGACGATCGCCGACAGCGCAGGCTGACTGGTCGTGCCGGCCAGCGCGGCGCTGGCGCCGTCGACGGCACTGGCTCCGGCCTGCCAGGCGGCCAGGTAGGTGGCGAGCTGACCACCGGGAGTGTCGTGGGTGTGCACGTGCACCGGCAGGTCGAACTCCTTGCGCAGCGCCGACACCAGAGTGGTGGCCGCCGGCGCGCGCAACAGCCCGGCCATGTCCTTGATCGCAAGAATGTGCGCGCCGGCATCGACGATCTGCTCGGCCAGCCGCAGATAGTAGTCGAGCGTGTACAGCTCTTCGGCCGGGTTCGAGAGGTCGCCGGTGTAGCTCATCGCGACCTCGGCGACGGCGGTCCCGGTTTCGCGGACGGCGTCGATCGCCGGCCGCATCTGCTCAATGTTGTTGAGCGCGTCGAAGATCCGGAAGATGTCGATGCCGACATCGGTGGCCTCGGCGACGAATGCGGTGGTCACCTTCGTGGGGTACGGCGTGTACCCGACTGTGTTGGCACCGCGCAGCAGCATCTGCAGACAGATGTTGGGCATCGCTTCGCGCAACTGCGCCAACCGATCCCACGGATCTTCCTTCAGAAAGCGCAGCGCCACATCGTATGTCGCGCCGCCCCAGCATTCGACGGACAGCAGCTGCGGGGTGAGCGCGGCGATGTACGGGGCGACGGCGATCAGGCCGCTGGTCCGGATCCGGGTGGCCAGCAACGATTGGTGCGCGTCGCGGAACGTGGTGTCGGTAACGCCGAGCCGTTTGCTGTCGCGCAGGTCGGCGGCAAAACCCTCCGGTCCCAGCGCCAGCAGGCGCTGCCGCGAGCCGTCGGGCGGCGAGGCCAGTAGGTGCTGGTCGACGGCGGGCAGCTTGTCGCGTGGATACACCTTGGTGGGCCGCTCGCCGTGCGGCTTGTTGACGGTGACGTCGGCCAGGTACGACAGGATCTTGCTGCCCCGGTCGGCCGAGCCCTTCGACATCTGAAGCCACGGCCGGTCGTCGATGAACGAGGTGGTGATGTTGCCCGCCCGGAAGTCCGGGTCGTCGAGAACCGCCTGTAGGAACGGGATGTTGGTGGCCACACCACGAATACGGAACTCGGCGACGGCACGGCGCGCCCGCCGCACCGCGATCGGGAACTCCCGGCCGCGGCAGGTGAGCTTGACCAGCATCGAGTCGAAGTGACCGGCGACCTCGGCACCCAGGTTGGTGCCACCGTCGAGCCGTACACCCGCGCCGCCCGGCGAACGGTAGGCGGTGATGCGGCCGACGTCGGGCCGGAAGCCCTCGGCCGGGTTCTCGGTGGTGATGCGGCACTGCAGCGCCGCTCCGCGGATCTGGATGGACTCCTGAGACAGACCCATGTCGGTCAGACTCGACCCCGACGCGATGCGTAGTTGAGCGCCCACGAGGTCGATGTCGGTGATCTCCTCGGTCACCGTGTGCTCGACCTGGATGCGCGGGTTCATCTCGATGAAGACGTGCCGGCCCTGTTCGTCGAGCAGGAACTCGACGGTTCCGGCGCACGAGTAGCCGATGTGCCGGGCGAAGGCGACGGCATCGGCACAGATCCGGTCGCGGATTGCAGGGTCGAGGTTGGGGGCGGGAGCGAGCTCGACCACCTTCTGGTGGCGGCGCTGCATGCTGCAGTCCCGCTCATACAGGTGGATGACGTTGCCCTGGGTGTCGGCGAGGATCTGCACCTCGATGTGCCGCGGGTTGATCACCGCCTGTTCGAGGAACACCGTCGGGTCGCCGAAGGCGGCGTCGGCCTCGCGGGAGGCTGCCGCGATGGCGTCGGCGAGTTCGTCGATGGTCTCCACCCGGCGCATACCGCGGCCGCCGCCACCGGCGACCGCCTTGACGAAGACGGGGAACTGCATATCGGCCGCCGCGGCCAGCAGTTCATCGACGTCGGCGCTGGGTTCCGAGCTCGACAGCACGGGAATCCCGGACGCCTTGGCCGCGGCGACGGCCGTGGCCTTGTTGCCGGTGAGTTCGAGTACTTCGGTGGGCGGACCGATGAACGTGATGCCCGCGTTCGCGCAGGCCGCGGCCAGACCCGGGTTCTCCGACAGGAATCCGTATCCGGGATAGATCGCGTCGGCACCGCAGCGCACGGCCACACTCACGATCTCGTCTATCGACAGGTACGCCCGGACCGGGTGGCCGGGTATCCCGATCTGGTAGGCCTCATCGGCCTTGAAACGGTGCAGCGAATTTCGGTCTTCGTAAGGGAAGACCGCGACGGTCCGGGCCCCGAGTTCGTATCCCGCGCGCAGCGCACGGATCGCGATCTCGCCACGGTTGGCCACCAGTACCTTGTCGAACATGAGCACACTCTCTTTTGTCATTAAGACGTGAGAAACAAGTCCTCACAACCAATTTCGTTGCGTTGTGAGGCCCTGACACTCACCGGGGCTGACGTTGCGCGCAATACGGTACGCACCGCCGATGGCCGCGTCAGTATATCGTGACCTACCGCACAGCAAGCGGTCGTTGTGCCGGACCGTCGTAGGCGCTGAGCGGCCGGATCAGGGCGTTGGAGGCGGCCTGTTCCATGATGTGCGCGGTCCATCCGGTGATACGGCTCATCACGAAGATCGGTGTGAACGCCGGAATGTCGAAGCCCATCAAGAAGTAGGCGGGGCCGGTCGGGAAATCCAGGTTCGGCTTGATCCCGGTGCGCTTGCGCATCTCATCCTCGAGCTCGGCGTAGATCTCGAGCCACTTGTTCTCGCCGACATGGGCGCTGATGTCTTCGAGTGCCTTACGCATCGTCGGCACTCGCGAGTCGCCGTTCTTGTAGACGCGGTGGCCGAAGCCCATCACCTTGTCCTTGTTGTCGAGCTTGGCTCCCAGCCATTCCCGCGCACGTTCAGGGCGGTCGATGTCGATCATGTCGTGCATGACGGCCTCGTTCGCGCCGCCGTGCAGGCTGCCCTTGAGCGCACCGATCGCCGCGGTGACCGCGCTGTAGATATCCGACTGCGTCGAGGTCACCACGCGTGCGGCGAACGTGGATGCGTTGAAGCTGTGCTCGGCGTACAGCACCATCGACTTCTCGAACGCCTTCACGATCACCGGGTCGGGTACCTTGCCGAACACCATGTTCAGGAAGTTCTCCGCGTAGCCGAGCCCATGATGCGGGGCGATCGGCTCCAGCCCGCGACGCCGGCGCATGTCGGCGGCGACGATCGTCGGCAGCACCGCGAGCATCCGCAGCGACTTGTCGAGGTTGGCCGCCGGGCTCGGATCGTCCTCGGCAGCGTCTTCGGTGCCCAGGAAGGAGATCGCCGTGCGCACCACATCCATCGGATGGCAGGTGTCAGGGATCTTCACCAGGATCGACGCGGCCGTCCGGTCGAGCCGCCGGTTCGCCCGTTCCTTCTGGCTGAAGTCGGTCAGCTGCACATCGTTGGGCAGCTCACCGTGCCACAGCAGGTAGGCGACCTGCTCGAACGAGCAGTGCTCGGCCAGATCCTGCACCGCATACCCGCGGTAGGTCAGCGAATTGGTCTCCGGGACAACTTTGGAGACGGCCGTCTTGTCGACGACCACCCCCGCCAGCCCCTTGTAAATGGTCGGTTGATCCCCAGCAGGTGCACTCATGAGTAACTTCCTTTGATTGACGTGGGAACACATCTTGATCCCTGAGGCCGAGAAAACTTCTAAACCCCTGAAGCCGAGAGACTTCTTGACCCCTGAAGCCGAAAGCTCCTTAACCCTGAAGCCGAGAAACTTCTTGACCCCTGAGGCCGAAAGCTCCTTAACCCTGAATCCGAGAACCTTCTTGCCCCCTGAGGCCGAAAGCTCCTTAACCCTGAAGCCGAGAAACTTCTTGATCCCTGAGGCCGAAGCGACGAAGGAGCGAGGGTCACGAAGGGTCCGGCGAGATCCCCGCATGACGCAACCACCCGACCGCCCCTACGCCCTAAGCCCCATCGGCAAGCGTGAAATTGAACAGTTCGGAATCGAAATCGTTGTACTCGGCATACCGCAGCAACTCGTACAGCCGACTGCGATGCTGCATCCCGTCGAGCAACCCGGCCTGCGTTCCCTCACTGAGGATTTCACGTAAGCCCGACTCGACGGCACCCATTGCGATCCGCAGCGTGGTCACCGGATAGATGACGACGTTGTAGCCCACATCGCGCAGCTGATCGGCGGTAATCAGATCGGACTTGCCGAATTCGGTCATATTCGCCAGCAGCGGCGTATCCACGGCCTTGCGGAATTTCTCGAATTCACTCAGGTCTGTCAGCGCCTCGGTGAAGATCAGGTCCGCTCCGGCGTCGGCGTAGGCTTTGGCTCGCTCGACTGCGGCATCGAAACCCTCGATACCCCGGGCATCGGTGCGGGCGCAGATCACGAAATTCGGGTCCCGCTTGGCCGCTACCGCCGCCCGCAGCCGTTTGAGCATGACGTCGACCGGGACCACGTCCTTGCCGTCGAGATGCCCGCAACGCTTGGGGTTGACCTGGTCCTCCAGGTGCAGACCCGCCAGCCCCGCGTCTTCGAGTGCGGCGACGGTACGCGCCGCACTCATCGGCTCCCCGAATCCGGTGTCGGCGTCGACGAGCGTCGGCAGATCGGTTGCGCGGGCGATGGATCCGGCGCGGGCGGTGACCTCGCTGAGCGTGGTCAGCCCGATGTCGGGCAGACCCAGGTCGGCGGCCAGGACCGCACCGGAGACGTACACGCCGTCGAATCCGATGTCGGCGATCAGTTTTGCGGCCAGCGGCGAGAATGCTCCCGGCCACCGTTGCAACTCACCGGAGTTCAGGCCGTTGCGCAGGGCGATGCGCTTATCACCGTCGGTGACGCCCGAGGAGAACAGTGACATCAGAACAGCCCCTTGTCGACAGTGGGAGCCTTGTCCAGGTAGGTCTGCGGCACAACGATATTCAGCTCGCCCAGCGAACCGGCGGGCTTGGCGGCAAGGTCGGTGACGAACGCCAGGAAACGTTCCTGCTCAGCCGAATCCACAACACCGTCGGCCAGACCCGTGAACTTCTCCACGTACTGCGGACGGGCGAACGGCCGGGCACCGAGCGGATGGGCGTCGGCGACGGCCAGCTCGTCGGTGATCACGTCACCGTTCTTGAGGGTGATGACGGCCTTGGCGCCGAAAGCCTTCTCCGCCGGGTCATTCGAGTGGTATCGACGAGTCCACTCCGGATCCTCGACGGTGGAGATCTTGTGCCAGAGCTCGATGGTTTCGGGACGGTGTGCCCGCTCAGGTGCGTAGGACTTCTCCGAATCCCAGGTCCCGTCCTCCAATGCCACGGCGAAGATATAGGGCACCGAATGGTCGAGGGTTTCGCGGCTGGCGTCGGGATCGAACTTCTGCGGATCACCCGAGCCGGTGCCGATGACCACGTGGGTGTGATGGCTGGTGTGCAGCACGATCGACTCGATCTGCGTGAAGTCGGTGATCTTCTCCCGCATCCGGCGGGCCAGGTCGATGGGCGCCTGACTCTGGTATTCGGCCGAATGTTCCTTGGTGTAGCTGTCGAGGATGGCGCGCTTGGCCTCGCCGGGGCCGGGCAGCGGCACCGTGTACTGGGCGTCGGGGCCGCTGAGCAGCCACGCGATCACGCCGTCCTCACCTTCCCAGATCGGCGACGGCGAGCCCTCTCCGCGCATCGCCCGGTCGACGGCCTCGATGGCGACCTTGCCGGCCCACGCGGGGGCGTACGCCTTCCAGCTGGAGATCAGGCCCTTGCGGGACTGCCGGGTGGCCGTGGTCAGGTGCAGGGCCTGCCCGATGGCCTGGTAGATGGTCTCCTGATCCAGATTGAGCATGGTGCCCAGACCGGCGGCGACCGACGGCCCGAGGTGGGCCACATGGTCGATCTTGTGCTCATGCAGGCAGATGCCCTTGACCAGGTCGATCTGCACCTCGTAGGCGGTGGCCAGACCGCGGATCAGATCGGCACCGGAGGCCCCGACGTGCTGGGCGACGGCGACCAGCGGCGGGATGTTGTCACCGGGGTGCGAGTATTCGGCGGCCAGGAAGGTGTCGTGGAAGTCCAGCTCACGCACGGCCACACCATTGGCGAACGCGGCCCACTCGGGCGAGTAGACGCCGCCGATACCGAACACGCCGGCACCGGTGCGGTCGGTGCCGGTGTACGGGTGGGCCTGCGCCTGGGTGCGGGCCGAGGTGACGGGGCGGCGGATCACCGACGCCGCGCTCACCGAGGCGTTGTCGATGATGCGGTTGATGATCATGTCCTCGGTGTCGGCGGGCACTTCGACAGGGTCGACGGCGATCGCCGCGATCTTCTCGGCGAGGTGCTCCGACTTGGGGAAGTCGTCCGAACTGCGATGCGAGGTGACGGTGTGATTGATCATGTCCACACCGTACGCACAGCTCCGATATCAACGAAAGACCTGGATATTGTGTATAATTGCGGATCTTTCCTCGCTCCTTTGCGAATGTTGTGGATGTTGGATCCGCTATGCTCACGCCATGGCCAAGCTGTTTGTGGGCGCCCGTCTGCGCCGTCTGCGCGACGAGCGTGGACTCTCCCAGGCGGCGCTGGCCCGGCGGATCGAGCTGTCCACCAGCTACGTCAATCAACTGGAGAACGACCAGCGCCCCATCACCGTGCCTGTGCTACTCACCCTCACCCGCGAGTTCGATCTGGGCGCCGACTACTTCGCCGCCGACCCCGACGCCCGCCTGGTCGCGGACCTGTCCGACGCCCTGGCCGCGCACTCCGAATCCGGCGAGGTCTCCCGCGCGGAGATCACCGAACTGGTTTCCCGGATGCCTGCCGCGGGCCGCACGCTCGTCGCCCTGCACCGCAGGCTCACCGCACTGACCGCCGAGGTCGAGATGTATCGCGGCGAGTTCGCCGACGCCCCGTCCGACACCACATCGCCGCGCACCCCGATGCCGTTCGAGGAGGTGCGTGACTTCTTCTACGACCACAAGAATCACATCGACGTCCTCGACGTGGCGGCGGAGGAAATGTTCGACAGACACGGACTGTCCATCGGCGGCCTGGATCTTCAACTGGCGCAGGTACTTTCCGATGAGTTCGGCATCCGGGTGGCGATCGCCCACGACACTGACCCGGTCAAGGCAAGCACCAACCCGAAACGACGGTTCGACACTGCCGGCAAGACGGTCCACCTCGCGGGTAGACTCAACGCCGGCCAGCGTGCCTTTCAGCTCGCCACCCAGCTCGCATTCCTCACGCAGGCGCGATTGTTCGATGAGATCCTCGCCGGTGCCGAAAACCTCAGTCCCGAATCGGTTCCCGTCGCCCGCGTCGGCCTGGCCAACTACTTCGCCGGCGCG
>NZ_JAGQTN010000219.1 GCF_020438995.1 Gordonia sp. (in: high G+C Gram-positive bacteria) | reverse complement strand
TACAAACACCCCCACGGACGTGGCCTGCGTGATCCGTTCACCACCGAGGTCCACCACGTCAATCCGACGTGCGGCGACGAGGTGACCTTGCGGGTCGCCCTGTCCGACGACGGGGCCCGTGTCGCCGACATCTCCTACGACGGGCAGGGCTGCTCGATCTCGCAGGCGTCGACGTCGGTACTGTTCGACCAGCTCGTCGGGCTCGGCCTGACCGAGGCGCTCGCGACGGTCGACTCATTCAGCACGATGATGACCTCACGCGGCAAGGACGCCGGTGACGAAGACGTCATCGGTGACGGCATCGCCTTCGCCGGCGTCAGCAAGTACCCGGCCCGCGTCAAATGCGCGCTGCTGGGTTGGCTGGCATTCAAGGACGCACTGGCGCAGAGTGTTGACGAAAAGGAGACAGCATGACCGACGAGACCGTCACCACACAGGATCTGGCGGCCGGTTCGGGTGAGGTTCAGACTTCACTGCCGAGTCTCGATGATGTCGAGGAGGCGATGCGTGATGTCGTTGACCCCGAACTGGGCATCAACGTGGTCGACCTCGGCCTGGTCTACGGGCTGAACGTCACCGACGACGCCGTCGCGAAGATCGACATGACCCTGACGTCGGCGGCCTGCCCGCTGACCGACGTGATCGAGGATCAGGCGCGCACGGCGCTCGTCGGGAGCGGACTGTGCACCGACCTGGAGATCAACTGGGTGTGGCTGCCGCCGTGGGGGCCGGACAAGATCACCGACGACGGCCGCGAACAACTGCGCGCACTCGGCTTCACCGTCTGAGGAGCACGTGAGTTCGACAGTGAACGCCGCGGCACCGGTCGAGGCCTCGGTCACCGATGACGCCGCCGTCGCGCAACTGGCCCACGGCATCGCGCGTACCAACCTTCGCCGTTCGCTCGGCTGGTTCGCCGGCCTGGCGATCCTGCTGCTGATCTGCCTGCTCAGTCTGTCGGTGGGCGCCAAGTCCATCCCGCTGGGCACGGTCTGGGATGCGTTGTTCGCCTTCAGCGGCTCCCAGGACCACCTTGTGGTCCGGGACATGCGGCTGCCCAGGACCGCACTCGGCCTGGTCGCGGGTGCCGCGCTCGGCGTAGCGGGCGCCCTGATCCAGGCGATGACCCGTAACCCGCTGGCGGATCCGGGAATCCTGGGCGTAAACGCGGGCGCGGCATTCCTGGTGGCACTTGCGGTCGGAACATTTGGCGTGACCGCGCTGTGGGGATACATCTGGTTCGCCTTCGCCGGCGCGATCCTGGCCACACTCCTGGTCTATGCGATCGGCTCGTGGGGGCGCGGCGGAGGAACCCCTGTGCGGCTGACGTTGTCGGGTGTTGCGATCGCGGCGGTCCTCGGCGGTGTGACACAGGGGCTGGTGCTGCTCGATCCGGTCGCGTTCGAGGCGATGCGCACCTGGAACGCGGGTTCGATCGCCGGCCGCAGCGGCGACGTAGTGTGGGCGATCGTGCCGTTCGTGCTGGCCGGGCTCGTCGTGGCGATGGCGATCGCCAGACCTCTCAACGCCGTGGCGCTCGGCGATGATCTGGCACGCAGCCTCGGAGCCGATGTGGGACGTGTCCGGGTGGCCGGCGTTATCGCGGTGACGTTGTTGTGTGGTGCGGCCACCGCGGCCGCCGGACCGATCGGCTTCGTCGGCCTGATGGTCCCGCACATCGCCCGCTGGATCGTCGGGCCGGACCAGCGGTGGATCTTCGCCTACACCGTGATCGGGGCACCGATGCTGGTGCTGTCGGCCGACGTGCTCGGCAGAGTGGTCATCCGCCCCGACGAGATGCAGGTGGGCATCGTGACGGCGCTGGTGGGGGCACCGGTGCTGATCCTGCTGGTGCGGCGCAAGAAGGCGAGCGGCCTGTGAGCGGTAACCCTACGCTGAACAGGCCGCGACTTCGTCAGGGTCGCCAGGCGATCGACTTCGGCCGGCCCCTGCTGGCCGTCCGGCTGCCCGGGATCACCCGGCGAGGACGATCCTTCACCGCGGTACCCGATGGTTTGTCGGCGCGCGTCGACCTGCGCGGTGTGGTCGTGGTGGTCGTGCTGATCCTGGCCGCTGTCGCGGCGGCTTTCGCTGAACTGGCGACCGGCGACCTGCACATCCCCATCACAGAGGTGGTCCGGGCGGTCTTCGGCGCCGACACCGAGAACGCGGAGATCGTCACGCAGTGGCGGGCTCCGCGGGTGGTGCTTGCCCTGGTGCTCGGCATATTGCTGGGGATCAGTGGCGCGATCTTCCAGACCCTGACCCGCAATCCCCTCGGCAGCCCGGACATCATCGGATTCAACACCGGTGCCTACACAGGCGCGCTGGTGGTACTTCTCGTCCTCGACGGAGTCGCCACCAGCTACTATCCGACAGCGATCGGGGCACTCATCGGTGGCATCGTCACCGCTCTGCTGGTGTATCTGCTGGCGTTCAAACGCGGGGTGCAGGGATTCCGGCTCATCATCGTCGGTATCGCCACCTCGGCGGTGCTGGCCGCGGTCAACACCTGGCTGATCCTCAAAGCCGATCTCGAGGACGCCATGTCGGCGGCGGTGTGGGGGGCGGGAACACTCAACAACAAAGAGTGGGTGCACGCGCAGCCGGTGCTGATCGTCGCGGTGATCCTGGTGATTCCCGTCTTCTGGGTCGCCTACCGGATGCCAATGCTCGACATGGGCGACGACGCGGCGGCCGCCCTCGGTATCCGGGTCGAACGGACGCGGTTGGCGATGATCGTCGTCGGAGTCAGTCTGACGGCGATCGCCACAGCGGCCGCCGGACCCATCTCGTTCGTCGCACTGGCGGCGCCGCAGTTGGCCCGACGGCTCACTCGCTCGGCGGGGGTGACGGTCATCGCGTCGGCCGCGATGGGAGCGCTGGTACTGGTGGTCAGTGACTGGATCGCGCAGTTCGCGTTCGGTGACAAGGACCTGCCGGTGGGTGTGGTGACCGTATCGATCGGCGGCCTGTACCTGGTGTGGCTGCTGGCGCTGGAGGCGCGCCGGCAATGAGATCACAAGTGACGGGAGCTGGGAAAAGTGACGAGGGCGCGATGAGCGAAGTCATGGTGGCGGAAGAAGCGCGCGCGGGTTCGCGCTTGCAGGCGAAGAACATCACTATCGGCTACGACGCACGCATCATCAGTGACGGTCTGACCCTCGACATCCCGGACGGCAAGTTCACCGTGATCGTCGGCCCCAACGCGTGCGGCAAGTCGACCCTGCTGCGGGCGCTGTCACGGCTGCTGACACCGTCGTCGGGGGAGGTGCTGCTCGACGGCAAGGCGATCGCGAGCTACCCGGCCAAACAGGTCGCCCGCACACTCGGGCTGCTGCCGCAGTCGTCGATCGCACCCGACGGCATCCGCGTCGCCGATCTCATCGCGCGCGGCCGGTTCCCGCATCAGAAACTGATCCGGCAGTGGACTCGCGACGACGAGGCCGCCGTGGTGGAGGCGATGGCCGCGACCGGCGTGAGCGAACTGTCGGGAAGGCTCGTCGACGAATTGTCCGGCGGTCAGCGTCAACGGGTCTGGATGGCGATGCTGCTGGCACAGCAGACCGAGCTGATGCTGCTCGACGAGCCAACCACCTACCTCGACATCGCCTATCAGGTGGATCTGCTCGAATTGTGCGCCGAACTCAACCGCACGTCCGGCCGAACCCTCGTCGCGGTACTGCACGACCTGAACCACGCCTTCCGCTACGCCGACCACATCATCGCGATGAGGGCGGGACGGGTGGTGGCGCAGGGAAAACCCGCCGACATCGTCACCGCCGACATGGTGCACGAGGTATTCGGGCTGCCGTGCCGCATCATCGACGACCCCGAAACCGGTACGCCCCTGGTGATTCCGCTGGCCCGCAATACCGACACCCCGCGGTTCACCACGCACTGAGCCGCGCGCGCAGACCCGTCTTCGGGTAGGGGCCGGCCACGCGGTGTGCGGGCAGTCCTGCTGCCGCGGACTTGGCGACGGTCAGCTTCAGCCGCACGGGCAGTGCCGCGAACACACCCCACATGGCCGCGCTCGTACCGGGCAGGTCGGTGCGGCCCGACAGGTAGGCCCGCTGTACGGAGTCCGGGAGGGCGAAGAACCGGTCGAAGAACAGGACGAGATCGTCGGGGCCCAGAGCCAGCAGCGCGGCAAGACCCATGACCCGCAGCCGGTACACGCAGCGTGCCTGCCACGGCCACAAGGCGGCGGTCACGTCGGCGCCCCGGCTCGCTGCCGCTACGACAGCATCGGCCAGTGCGAGGGACTGGGCGACGCTGTACCCGGTAGCGGGATGGATCAGGCCTCCGGCGGCGCCGAATCGGGAGGCACCAGAGGTGCGCCACGGTGTCGGCGTCAATCCCACGAGCGGGAACCGCACGATCTCGGCCCCCGTCGACACCCGGCTACGGCCGCCCTTCTTGCCGCCGAGATCCGGGACGGCCACCCCGGGTACCCGTCCGCGGAGCCTGCGTGCCAGTTCGCCGATGTCGACGGCGGGTGCGCCTGCCAGGCAGGTCTCCTCGACGAGTCGCCGCCCACGACCGAGATCGACGGAGTAGACGAACGTGCCGGTGCCCGGTCGCCAGTCCATCACCACCATCCGGTCGTCGGCGGGTCGATGTTCCACAGCCGTTCCGCCGTGGCTGACCACGATGCCAACGGCGGTCTGCTCCGGGGCGTCGACGGCAGGCCCGGCTGCTTCGACGCCGCGAGCGTCGACGACTGTGGACGCGTACAGAAGCGAACCGTCGGCGAAGGTGACGTAGGTGCTGTACGCGTGTGACACCCGTGCCCGGACGATGTGCACACCATCGACGCTGAGTGCCGACTGCAGTGCCGGGGTGTCGAAAATCACATATTCCCGGTCGAGGACCCTGCGACCGGGTGTATATACGACAGCGGGCCCGGTGGCCGCCACGCATTCGGTTGGCAGCCAGTCGGGTAGTTCGTCGGCCCACGCGCCGTAGGTGGCCTGCCATGGCCGGTCGGGATGGGGGTCGACGAGGGTGACGGCAAGGCCGGCCGCAAGGCCGCGATGGGCGATCGCTCGGCCGGCCGGACCGGCGCCGATCACCAGGAGATCCTTCACCCGCAGAAGTGTAGTGGCGCACGACCCTCGGCGTGCCCCGAGAATGCTTAGGGTAGCCTAATGGCTGTGTGTTGCCTGTGTGGGGGAACCGGGGCCCGATGACAACGGTCGGAGTTGTCATTCCGGTGTACCGGTGTGAGAACTACGTGCGCGGCTGTATCGAGTCGGTCCTGGCGCAGACCCGTCCCGTCGACCAGATCGTGCTGGTCGACGATTGCGGTGGCGACCGATCCATCGATATCGCGGTCGAGACCCTGCGAGAACACGGGCGTGAGCACCGGGTGATCACCCAACCGCGCAACGGTGGCCTGGGAAGGGCCCGCAACACCGGCCTGGCGGTGCTGACCACCGACCTGGTGTGGTTCCTCGACAGCGACGACACCGCGGCGCCCGAGTTCGTCGACACCCTGGTGTCGGCGATGAACGCGGCGGATGCCCAGATGTCGGTCACCCGCACTTATCGCGTCGATGAGCACGATCGGGTCCTACAGATCGACGAGGCCCGGCCGCTCGCCGATGCCATCACCGGCGCCGAGTACGCCCGCGAACTTCTTCGGGGCCGGGCAAAGGCGTACGCATGTACCAAACTGTTCGAACGGGCGAGCCTGGGCACCAGGCCCTGGGCCGAGGACCAGGCGTACGAGGACATCGCGACCAGCATCCGCGTGGCGCTGTCGGTGGATCGGGTGGCGATGATCGAAACACCCCTGTACCGGTATTTGTACCGGGAGGGCTCGCTGTCGACGGCATTCTCGGCCACCACGTTCGACCTGTTCACCGCCGATGCGGACGTCCGGGCGCTGGTGGCGGGCCGCGGCCGTGGTTCGGAGTGGGACCGGGACTACCTGGGCTATCACTATCGGGAGGTTCTCACCTCGATCGCCCACGTGGCGATGCGCGCAGACCATGCCGACGAAGCCGATCCGGAACTGTACCGCACCGCGATCAACGAGGTGCGGCAAGGCATTTCGCTGTCCGATATTCCGGTGCTCTGGGCCGGTGGACACCGCCGGGAGATTGTCTTCGCAGTGTTGATGAAGGCCTCACCCGTTCTCTACTCCACGATTCTGCGATTCCGGTAGAGGCGATCTGTGACGACAGAGCAGACACCGCCGCTGGTGACCGTCCTCATGCCCGCCTACAACGCGTCCGGATACATCGCCGATGCCGCGCAGTCGGTGTTTGCGCAAGGCGTCGACGATCTGGAACTGCTGGCGATCGACGACGGCAGCATCGACGGCTGTATCGATGAGCTGATGGCGCTCGGCGATTCCCGGATCCGGGTGGTGGCGCAGGCCAATGCCGGGCTGGTCGCCGCACTCAACCGCGGTCTCGACGAGGCCCGCGGGACGTTCATCGCCCGCATGGATGCCGACGACCTGCTTCCGGAGGGCCGTCTGCGGGCGCAGCTGAGCTGGATGGCTGAGCATCCCGCCCGGATCATATGCGGTACCGACTACGAGCTGTTCGAGGCAGCGACCGGCTACGTCCGCACTCCGCGCATCGACAAGGCGTGCCGGCAGCGGCTGCTACTGGGCAGCTGTCACTGCGGGGCGTCGGTGATGATCCGGCGGTCGGTGATCGAGGAGACCGGTATCCGGTTCGACCCGGCGTTCGTGCACGCAGAGGACTACGAGTTCTTCACCCGGCTCTGCGCCTACGGGGAGATCGGGAACGTCCCGATGCTCGGCTACCGATACCGGATTCACGCCAAGTCGGTGAGCAACCGGCATGCGGAGGTACAGCGGGCCTCACACCTGCTCGCCGCCTCCCGTTACGCCGAATCCATCGGTGTCACACCGCTTCCCGACGATGTGCTCACCCGGCTGATGTGGCCGTCCGGATCGTCGCGGACGGGTTTGGTGCTCGGTACCGCGGCGGCGGCGGCGCGGGCCTGGGTACGTTATCGAGGCGCCGACATCGCCCGGTTCGGTGGCCGCCGCGTCTTCGAGGCTGCGGCGGCCGCGAGGTCGCGGGACTGACACCCGCTCGTGTTGCGATCGCGACCCGGCGGGGTGAATCACCCCTGTACGCAGGGGTATTCGTGGGCGTTCGGCGGGGCCCGGATCTGCCCGGCGGTGGCTATTGCTGCGTCAGGGGTTCGGGTTGGTGCGTGGGATGTTCGGCGTGCTGCATCTCGCGGATTCCGGTGATGAGGGGCCCGATGACGACGGCGAAGGCGATGGCGGAGGCGGCGATGGATGCGCAACCGACGCCGATGAGTCCGATATGCGGCAGTAGGAGGACGGATCCGGCGACGGTGACCGTGACGATCATGATCTGCACGATCAGCATCAGCCGCAGTTTCCGCTGAATCTGGGCGACCATGAAGTACACGATGACGACGGTGTCGATGATTGATTGGGCGGCGAGGATCACCATGAGTGGTCCGGCCTCGCGGGCGTACTCGGCTCCGACGACCCACAGCAGCACCGGGCCGCCGACGGCGAGGCCGGCCGCCACCACCAGCGTCAGCGGGATGAGCATCCGTTTGAGCTGACGCACCAGCGACTGCCCGTCGGCACCGGGTTGCACGGCCTCCACCACGAACGCCGCGCCGAAACTGCTGCGCAGCATCCCTGCCGCGGCGTTCATCGTCCACGCCAGATTGAAGTACGCGTTCTGGGTGGTGCCGACTGTGCCGACGACGATCAGCGGCAAGGCGAACGGCACCACCGAACTGACCAGCATCATCGTGAAGAACACACCCTGAAAGGCCATCAGTTCACGGCCGGCGGGCAACTCCTCGCTGCTTTCGGTGCGCCGTCCGATCGCGATTCGCACCACGTGCACGATGAACACCGCGGTCGTCAGCGCGGCCAGCAGCAGCCACGATCCAGCCACGGCCATTGCCGTTGCGGTACCGGTCAGAAAGAACAGCGGGATGATCTTGGTGACCGACAGGAACACATTCTTCACCGCGACCGCCGGTGACCTGCGCAATCCGATCAGGATCGGATCGGTGATCGCGTAATAGGCCAGCACCAACACCAGCAACGGGAACATCACCTTGTCCGTGGTGCTGTGAAACAGCTTCGAACCGAACCCCAGCAACACGAAACCGGTACCGAGGATGGCCGACGTGGCGCCGATGAGGGCATAACCGCCGAGAATCAGCCGGGTGGTCCGGTGCCCGGCGACAGGCAGAAACCGTTCGTACGCGCCGGCCAGCGACAGACACGCCAGCGACGACATCGCGGTGGCGGTGGAGATCATCGCCGACGCCCGCCCGACCTCGGAGGTGGGCAGCATCCGTTCGGCGATCATCCAGTACACCAGGCCGAGAGCACCGGTGGCCATCGACGAGACCATCAACGCACTCGCGTTGACAGCGAGCCTGCCTTTCAGCACGTCTGTTCCGCTCGCCAGGTCCAGTCGGCCCCGACCTTGCGGGCGAACATCGCCGGACTCGCCAGCGCGGCGGTCAGCGATTGTTCGGTCAGCTCGGCGGGGCGGATGCCGCTGTACTCGGACCAGTCGATGAAGTGCAACGCATGCAGCGTGTCATCCGGTGGTGTGCGGTCGAGATAGTTCTGGGTGATCTTCGGCGCCAGCCCGGATGCGGCCAGGATCGAGTGGAAGACGAACTCGTCCGGACACAGGGAGAACCGGTGACCGCGCAGCCAGGCGGGATGGTCATCGAGATAGTCCAGGATGGTCCGGATCGCGGGGGACGTCAGCGACCACCATTGGGAACCTTCGACCAGCGGCGGTCCCGGCGGGAGTCGGCGGGGCACTCGGCCGGAGAGCCACGCGCGGTCGAGCACGGGCTGATCGGGGAACCAGAAGCGGCGCGGCTTGAGATAGCCCTGGCTTTCGGTGCGGTTGAGCCGTCTGTCGATGCGCAGATGTTCGGCATCGTCGGACCACCGTTCGAGCAGCACCGGAAGAGGACGTAGGAGCACGTCGGCCCCCGACAACAGTGTGTGCCGGTGGTGGTCGACGCCGCTACCGACTGCCAGCTCGACCAACTCCCGCGTGGCCCGGACCAGGCTCAACCCGCCCCACCGGACGTTCACCCGGCGCGGCTGCGGCACGAAAACGACTTCGGCACCGACAGCCCGGGCCGCCGATTCGAACAGGTCCTGACGCGAGGTGTCGTCGACGTGGGCGTAGACGTCGATCTGTTCATGTTGCAGCGAGGCGATCAGCGCCGCGAACAACCGCGGATGTTCGTGCACCAGAACGTGAACGGCAAACCTCATCGCGTGGTCACCTGGGAGGTGAGCGCATCGGCGACCAGCCGCGCCGTCCTGTCGACGTACGGGTGCCGCAGTATCGCGTTGTGATCGCCGGCGACGACATGAACACCGGCGCAATGCGGGGCATAGGCGTACCAGCATTCGGGGTTGTCCGGATTGTCGTCGGCGAGGATCGCGGTGACCGGCCCGTACCAGGGACGCAGTCGGTGCAGGAGCGCCGAGCGCCGGCCCAGGTCGTGAAACAGCGACCACTGCTCCTTGGCCGGCCGACGCCACCAACCAGCGCTGAGCAGGGCCAGACGCCGACGCCACAGCGCGGCCGCGGTCGTCTCGCCGGCCGGATCGCCGTCGGCCTCGGTATCGGCGCGCGGGGGGACGACCGCGGGCAGGTGCATGCGCGCTCGCGTGCCGAGTGGGCCGTCGAAGATGGTGTCCAGGCACACGATGTGCTCGACGTGATGGCCCTGTGCAGACAGGAGCCTGGCCACCTCGATGGCGATGACACCGCCGAGGGAGTGTCCGACGAACCGGAACGGGCCCGGCGGGCAGATGTCCAGGATGTGGCGCGCGAAGCGGCGTGCGGCCGCCCCGACCGTCCAGTCGGGGATTCCGCGGCCCTCCAGGGCGTGCGGCTGCAGTCCGATGACGCGGTACTCGCCCAGACACCGAGCCAGCGGACCGAATGCCAACGCCGACTCACCCGCGCCGGAGAATGCGAAGACCAGCGGCCGGTCGTCGTCAGCGGCCGGCACAGCGCTCAGCGGTACCACGTCGCCCCCCGACACCGGCGGGTTCCGGCGGTCGACGGCGTCGGCGACCGCCCGTAGTGTCGGCGCACTGACCAGGTCCGACGGGGTGAGTGCGGTGCCGAAGGTGGCGGTGGTGCGGGTGATCAGCTCCACAACGGTCAGCGAGTCACCGCCGAGGGACAGAAAGTCGTCGTCGCGGCCGACATCACCGACCCGGAGCAGATCCTCCCAGATGGAAGCCAGCAGGCCTTCGGTCGTGGTCACGGGCGCGACATACCGGGGACGTCCGGCCGGTTCTGGGAGCCGGGTGCGGTCGACCTTGCCGCGCTCAGTGCGCGGGAGCGCGGCCACCAGTAGCACGTGGGTGGGCTGCATCCAGCTCGGCAGCGACGCCGCCAGCGTGGTACGGATCTCGGCGACGGACGGGGGGCGGACACCCGGGGCGGTCGCCAGGTAAGCGATCAACTCCGCGCCGCCGGTCCCGTGCCGGGCAAGCACCGCGGCCTCGGCGACCTCCGGGATGGCCTCGATCGCGCCGACCACCTCCGACACGTCGACGCGGTAGCCGCGGATCTTGACCGTGTCGTCGCCGCGGCCGGCCAGGTGCAACTGGTCGCCGGTCACAGACCCGCGATCGCCGAGGACATGTTCACGTACGCCGCCGATGTCGGGGAAGTCGCTGCCCAGATAGCCCTGGGCAATATTGGGCGAACGCACGACGAGGGTTCCGATGGTGCCGGGCGCCGCAGGCAGACCCTGGTCGTCGACGACGGTCACGGCCTTGCCCGCGGCGATCCGCCCGGCGGGGATCATGCCATCCGGGAGGGGCCGGTCCGGCCCGAACACGTTGAAGGCGAGGTTGCCCGTTTCGGTGGAACCGGACCGATTGGTGAATGTGACGTTCGTGTTCACTTCGCGCAGTCTGGCCACGTCACCGGCGCCGATCGCCTCGCCGCACGTGCATACGATGTCGGTGGTTGCGAACGCATCGTCGGCGCCAGGTTCGGCCAGCAGCGCCCGCAGCAGCGCGGGAGTCAGATGCAGGCTGTCGGGACGCCACTCGATCAACGATGCGGTCAACTCGCCGACGCCGTCGGTCCGCGGATGGGACACGCACAGTGTGGCGCCGTTGCCGACGGCGGCCAGCGCGATGTCGAGACCGCCTCCGAAGCTGACCGGCATCGCGAGCGCGACCTTGCGGCCGGGTCCGATACCGAGTTCGCGGCCGAGTTCGGTGATCTGGTGCATCCACTGGGCGAAGCCCTGACGTACCGCCTTGGGTTCTCCGGTCGATCCGGAGGTGAACATCAGCACTGCAGTGCCAGGCACTGGGCGCGGCACCGACGCGCTCGGCAGCCCGATCTCCCCCGGGTAGGCGACGGCCCCCGCGGCCTCGATCAGCCGGGCCGTACGTTCGGGTGGCGAAGCGATGTCGATCGGCAGCACCGGGTGCGGCGAGCATAGAACGGTCAGCAGTTCGATCACACCGTCGACCGAGTCCGACAGTCGCACCGCCACCGGTACACCGTCCGCGATACCGGCCGTCCGCAGACCTGCAGTACCTTCGTCGACCAGCCGCAACAACTTGGCGAAGCTGACGGTGCCGGTCCGGGTGCGGAGCGCGACCACATCCTCGTGATCGGCGCTCACCCGGACCAGAAGGTCGTGGAACGGGTTAGCGTTCCTCACAGAACTCGGTGATCGGAAGGCCGACGTGACGGGCTTCGGTGGGGACATAGCCGAGGAGTACGTCGCCGGGCTTGAGTTCGGTGACGTTGTTGACCGAACCACCCGGGCCGAGCAGGCGCACATGCCAGTCGTCCTGGGCGATCACATTGATGGTCTTGCCGTCTGCGGAGCTCGCGGTGATCGAGATCAGTGGGCGGCGTTCGATCTTGACCCGGCCGATACGCACCTCGCGCACCGAGCCGTCGGTGCGGACCGCGAGAATCGGCTGGCCGGCCCGCAGTTCGCTGACGTAGCGGGTGCGGTTGTCGGGGGTCATCACGTACGAGTGCACGGCGCCGGCGTTCCACCGGAACGGGCGGGTCGGCATGTACGGCAGGGGATGGGTCTCGCTGCACGAGAGGAACATTCCGCTGGCGAACGAGCCGATGAGGCAGCCCTCGTCCAGTTCGAGCAGCGAGCAGGTGTCGATGCAGGCACGCTCACCCATCCCGATGTGCGCGACGTCGGTGATGGTCAGCTCGGAGAGCTCCACCTTGTCGCCGTCCGGCGTGAGCACGTCGACCAGCGCCACCACGTCGTCGGCGTGGCGCGGTGCCAGCAGCAGGCCGTCCGAGCCGTGTTCGAGAACCAGCTTGACGATGCCGGCGTCCTCGATGTCGTTGACGACGGTGACCGTCTTGCCGCCGGAGTTCTCGGCCGCGGCGATGACGATCTCGAGCGGGATCTTGGTGGGATCGGTGAACGTCAGCACTGTCCACGGCGTCACCCGGACGAGTTCGCACGCGTGGCCGAGGGTCGGTGCATCGGAGACGACGACGTGCACACCGGCTGCGGGAGCGCTGCCATCCTGCAGGTCGGTGGCCTCGGTCAGCACCAGGTCCGGGACGAACGACTCGCCGTCCGTGACCTTCTTCTTGTCGGCCTTCTTGTCGGCGTCCTTGTTGCCCGGGTCCGTCGTGTTTGCGGCCGGCTGCGTACCGGTCAGGATCCGGCGAACGGTGGGGGGCAGGCCCGAGAGCATCGCGGCGTCGTCGGAGACGATACCGTCAAGGCCGTAGTTGATCGCGGCCTGCACGACGGCGTCGCGGGCGGCACCGTCGAGGTGCCGCACATCGACCCACGCGAAGTGTTCGCTGTTCCGGTCGTTCTCCGACGGTGAAGCGGGCACGATCTGGTCGGTGACGACGACATGGCTGGTCATATGCGGATGGACCTGACTTTCTGCTTGGGTGAGGTGTGCCGACCCAGGGCCTGGCGGATGCGCGCGGACGAGAACCGGCGTATTGAGCTGGTGGGGTCAGGCGAGGGCCGCCACGCGATCACTGTCGGCGATGCGTTTGTGGACGATCCGGGCGAGGGCCGTGGCGACTCTTACCGGGTTGGTCGCGTCGAAGACGTTGCGGCCGAAGCTCAAACCGGCGACACCGCTGGACATGACCTCCGCGCCGAGCGCGATCGCGGCGTCGTCGCTGACCGTCGCGCCGCCGGCCACGTAGACGGGGACCGGCGTGGATGCGACCACACTTTGCATCGCCGAGGGCGACCCGGCGTAGTCGAGTTTGATCATGTCGGCGCCGAGGTCGGTGGCGATCGCCGCGAGGTGGGCGAGTGTGTTCGCCGAAGACGATGCGTTCTGTTGCGGTCCGCGCGCGTACATCATCGCCAGCAGCGGGACTCCGAGTACGTCGCATTCCCTGGCGACGGCGGCGAAATCTGCCAGCTGCTGACGTTCGCTTTGCGATCCGATGTTGACGTGGATGCTGACCGCGTCGGCTCCCGATCGCACGGCGGCCTCGACACCGGAGACGAGAACCTTGGCGTCGGTGTCCAGGCTCATCGAGGTACCTGCTGACAGATGGACGATCAGACCGATGCTGGTGAAGGCGTCGACGGGTACGCGATTGATGCGGCCGCGGTGCAGCACCACGGCGTTGATGCCGGTGCCTGCGAGAACGGAGACCATACGTTCGGTGTGGTCGACGGGGCCGAGTGGGCCGACGGTCACCGAATGGTCCATCGGCACGATATGCGCCCGGCGGGTCGCGGGATCGCTGATACGCGCCAACCGCAGAGCCTTGCCGCTCGAGAGACTGGCGCGGACCAGTGCGTGCTGGGTGTCCATGGGTTCTCCTGCGACCGTTTCGGGGTTTTTGCGATACTTAGAAAATATTAGGCTAGCCTAGCCAAACGAACAAAGTCGAATGCATGACCTGCGCCACACGGCTATCCGCATTCATGCCGACGCTCCCGCGCCGATCGGAGTACCGAAGGTCGGGGCAGTGGCGAAGGGCAAGCCCAGGTACACCTCGCCGAGCTCGTGCCGAGCGGCCTCCGAGCCGACCCATCGATCGAGCGTCGCGCGCCGGAGGGCCTCGGTGAATCCGTCGCCGGGCAGCGCGTGCAGCGTGGTGGTGAGCAGTGCCGAGAATCGCTGGGCGGCCATGACGCGGGGGAGCGCCGTTGCCGTATACCGCGTCAGATGCTCGGTGATTCCGTGATTGATCGCCGCTCCCAGGGCATGGGAGAGCACGCAGGTGTCCGAGATCGCCAGGTTCAGTCCCTTGGCTCCCGTCGGTGGCACGATGTGAGCGGCATCCCCGGCCAGGAACAGGCGCTTGTACTGCATCGTGCTGCAGACGTAGCTGCGCAGGGGCGCCAGGGACCTTTCGATGATCGGACCGGTCTCCAGGGGGACGGCGTCGGCGGCGGCGCAGCGCACCGACAACTCGTCCCAGATCTGCGGATCACTCCAGTCGCCGAGGTCGGTGTCGGCCGGCACCTGCAGATACTGCCGGGACAGCCGGGGCCCACGCATGCTGTGCACGGACAAGCCGTTGGGATGCGGGCAGTACATGCCCTCCGGTGCGGCCGGAGTCGACTCGGCGAGGATGCCCAGCCACGCCACCGGATACTCACGGATGAGCTCGCCCCTGACATCGGCGGGAATCGCCGCCCGGCCGGCGCCGTGGAAGCCGTCCGCGGCCACCACGAAGTCGGCCTCGAGCGTACGTTCGCCGGCTGTCGTCCGGTACCGGACCGCCGGGGTCGGTCCGGAGGGGGCGATCGCGGTGACCTCGGTGTCGAAATGCAGCGGACGACGCGTGTCGATGCGTGCGGCGATCAGATCCTTGACCAGCTCGTGCTGGCCGTAGACGGTCGCGTACTGACCGGTGTATGGATGAAAGTCCAGGTAATGGGTGACGTCGTCGTAGCGCAGGTAGAACCCGCTGTGCCGCATGCCTTCGCGGAGCAGTCTGTCACCCAGACCCGCCGCCACGAGCAGATCGACACTCGGCTGCTCGATGATGCCCGCCCGCAGGCGCTGTTCGACGTGGGCGCGACTGCTGCGCTCCAGGATGACCGAGTCGATGCCCTGTAGATGGAGCAGATGTCCCAGCGTGAGACCCGCGGGGCCGGCGCCGACGATGGCGACCTGCGTACGGGACGGAACCCGAGCGCCGTGGGTCGGATCGCTGCTCACTGAGGATCACCTTGCTTTGTTTAGGCTTGCCTTGATTACCCGGCCAGCTTAACGGTGGCTGAGGACGGCAGCAACGAGGGGCCCGTTTTCGGTACCGTGCTGATGAGGTCGGCCGAACGGTCGACAGCCGGGCACGACGAAATCACGGTTGGGACATCATGGGTGAGTCGGCATTCATGGGTGGTTCTGTCGGGTACGGAGCCTGCGCTGCTCCTGCCATAGGGCTTTGGGCCCGGCGAGTACCGACAGCACCTCTGTGCGCCCCACGGTGTGCGGTACGTCCTTCAGGAATGCCGGTGGCGGTGCCGCGATCGCGCAGTAGGCACGACCTGCTCTGGCCACCGCACGTCGCCGGTGGCGCAGCACGGACAGGGCCAGTCGCCGATGGTCCCTGTCCAGTGCCACCTTGGTCAGCCACGCGCCCAGGCCCGTGCCGTAGCCGCGGGCCTGTGAGAGCAACGCGTCGTTGTCGCTGCGGTGCCGGTGCCAGATGATCGACGCCGGTTCGATGGCCAGGCTGTGCCCGGAGGCCAGTACGCGGAAGAAGACGTCGAGGTCCTCTCCGCCGCGGGTGGCCGTGCCGGCTCCCAGTCGTTCATCGAACAGGCCGAGGTCGACGATGACCTCTCGCCTGACGGCGAAGTTGGCGCCGGTGCCGAACCGGCCGATCTGGAACGGGAACAGCGGGACGTCGTCGGGCGGGTCCGACAGTCGGTACACCCGGGGTTCGATGTTGTCGCCCCACGAGACCCGCCAGTCGAAGTACGCCTGGGGGAGTGTTCGCAGCTCGCCGCTCGGGACCAGGCCTGCGACACACCCGACGTCGTCGGCGCAGGCAAAACCTGCCGCGAGCCCGCGCAGCCAGCCCGGGTCGGCGACGACGTCGTCGTCGGTGTAGGCGATGATGTCGTGGCGTGCGGCCCGGATACCCGCGTTACGGACCATCGACAGGCCCGCGACGGGCTCCACGATGCGGCGCACGCGTGGATCATCGAAGGTGGCGACAACACGTTCGGTGCCGTCGGTGACCGGTGCGTTGTCAACGACGATGATCTCGAACTCGGGGTAGTCGACCCGCAGGAGCGAGTCCAGCGCCCCGCGCAGATCCTCAGGGCGTTCCCGGGTACATAGGACGACCGACATCGGGGGCAGCGCTGATGTGGTGACGGGATCGCCGGTGGGGGGAATCGGCAGCAGCGCGCGACCGCCGATGAGCGACACCTGCGCGAACTGCAGCGGTGTCAGCCCGTCTCGGATCAGAACTCGTGCGCTTGTGTAGCCCTCGGCATCCGGCACGACACCGAGGAACTGGCCGCTCCGGCCTTGACGGATCAGCTCCGCGATGTCGGCCACGCCGATCCAGACGGCGCCCGGCCAACTCGGGGCACCACCCGGCGTCATGGGTGAGCTCAGGGTGAGTTCGGGAATCATGCGCAGATGCTCGAATCCAATCAACAGGGACAACGGCGACGGTGAAATCAGTCGCCGGAGTCCAGCCACGAGGGCTGGACCAGAGGTTAGCCTAATCTAAAGGCGATGGGGTATGCGAAATACCGCACGCGACTTATGAGCGTTATGGGCGATCTCGCAGCACTCCGACGGGGTCGGTCGCGAATGCGTCGAGGGCACCACGCACCCGTGCGGACCGGTGTACCTGCGGCTGGAACGATGCGCTGATCAGCAAGCGGCCATGAACCGTCGCCGATTGCAGGGTGATGCCTTCGGGCACTGCCGGGCGGGTACCGGAGACGAAGATCGAATTCTCCGGGTCGATCCACGGAAAACCGTCCATCAACTGCTGGTGGGCCTGTATGCCGGTGAACACCAACGGTGCGCCGGGTTGGGAAGGCCCGGGAGCCGGCCTTTGCCCGTCATGGGAGAGCCACTGGGCCGCGTACCCGAGTGCGGTGACCCGGGCGAGCGACACGATCGGACGTCCCGACGCGACGGCGGTCACCAGATCATGGTGCAACCGGGCGGGATCGCTGCCGCGGCGCAGCGGCAATTGGATCCCGGAGACGAAGTTCGCGAGCGGATTGGTACCGGTCGGCAGGTACCTGCGCAGGTCGACTGGCAGTGTGCCGACGTCGTCGACAGGTATTCCGGAAGCCGTCAGCGCGCGGGTGAGGCCACTGACGACCAGCGCGAACAGGCTGACACGCGGGAGGGTCGCGTCCCGCCACCGACGGAGCTCGCCGAGCACGTCCGCAGGCATCACGGCTACCGCCACCGCATGAGATCCGCGCCGGGTCGGGACCGAGCCCGCGTCTGTCGGAAACTCATCGGCCGGCGCGAACTCCGGACGCGCGATCCTGGTCTCACGCATCGACCGGAACACGTCCAACACCCGCGTGGGACGTGATCCGAAGACCCGCAACGCCGCGGTACCCAGGCCGTCCCGCCGCCGGGAGATCTGCGAAAGCATGTCGGGGTCGCGGGGCGTGATCGCACCGGTGATGACCTGATGGGCCAGGAGCCCGAATCGGATCTCACCCACGCCGTGATCGTGTTCGGTGCGCAGGTAGCGTCCGGCGAGGGTGACTCGCATCGGCGCGATCGGCCGGCCGGTCGGGATCAGGAGCTCGAGGGGATCGGCGGGCTCCTCGATGACCTCGATCGACTCGAGGAGGCGCTGCGGGTCGTGAATCCAGTGTTCGCCCGCGGTGTCGGGGCGCAGCGCGATGCGTGTTCGCGGACCGAAGGAAGCGAAGGCCTCGAGATTGCGCCGGACCGCGTCCGGATCCGGAAGGTTGACGGGTCCGATCAGTCCGGTTCCGGGTTCGCCGAGATGTACGCGGTCGCGCAGCCGGATACGTGCTCGGTTCACCGGCATCCTTCCGATACGCTCCTGTTGCACACCTGTGAGGGTACTCACTTAGGACCACCTTGTTTTGATTAGGCTAGCCTTGTTAAATGTCTTTAGCTTAACGATCGCTTAGAGCGAGCTTCGAATCCCAACGCGACGTTCGACACCCAGCAACGACCTCGACACCCAGCAACGACAGGGCCCACACATGCACGACGCATCCGGCAACGACGGACGAACCGACAACGTGACTGAGCTGCCGGTGGGGGCGGAATCCTCCGTACGGCAGGACCGGCCCACCGTTTCGGTGATCATCCCCGCGATGAACGAGGCGAAGAACCTGCCCTACGTCGCCCACCGTATGCCCGACGGCATCGACCAGATCGTCTTCGTCGACGGAAACTCCTCGGACGACACCGTCGCCGTCGCCCAATCGCTGTGGCCGGACGCGACTTTCGTGGTCCAGAGCCGATCCGGCAAGGGCAATGCGCTCGCCTGCGGCATCGAGGCATGCAGTGGCGACATCATCGTCATGATCGACGCCGACGGGTCGACCGACCCGGCCGAGATCCCGCTGTTCGTCAAGGCACTCACCGACGGTGCCGACTTCGCCAAGGGCAGCCGTTTCGTCGACAACGGCGGTAGCACCGACATCACCACTCTGCGCCGCATCGGCAACAAGGGACTCAACACGATCGTCAACGTCGCGTTCCACACCAAGTTCTCCGACCTGTGCTACGGCTACAACGCCTTCTGGGCGCGGCACGCCGAACTCATGGAACTTCCGCCGACGCAGTACTCGCGCGCGCAGTGGGGTGACGGATTCGAGATCGAGACCGTCATCAATGTGCGCCTGGCCACGGCCGGTATCAAGATCACCGAGGTCGGCAGCTTCGAAGGTCCTCGTCTGCACGGGCGCAGCAACCTCAACGCCTACAGTGACGGCATGCGCGTGCTGCGTACGATCCGTCAGGAATGGCAGCACTGGAAGGCCCACCGGGCGGCCGAGCGGCACGGTGTCCGCGCCGGCAGCGCGGTGACGGTGTCCGCCGGCGAACTGGCCGGGTGAGCCGGTCCCAGCCGGGAATCGCCCGTAACTCACTGGCCGTCGCGATCTCAGGGATCGTCACCGGCGGTCTAGGTTTGATCTACTGGATCGCGGTCGGTCGGCTCTACCCCGCAACCGAGGTCGGAGCGGCCGCGGCGACCATCTTCGCGGCTTCCATGCTTGCTTTGTTCGGTAACCTCGGCCTCGGCGCCTACTTCGAACGATTTCTGCCGGTCGCAGGTGCACAGTCAGGACGACTGGTGATCGGCGGTTTGGCGGTCGGGGTACTCGGTGGCGGGATTCTCTCCGCGGCCTTTCTCGTTTTCGGGCCCATCAACGAGATGTTCGCCGACGGTTGGCAAATCGCGTTCTTCCCGGTAGCGGTCGCCGCGATGTCGCTGTCCGCGCTGAGTGATCACGTCTGTATCGGCCTGCGACGTGCCGAATGGTCGGCGATCAAGAACGTCCTGCACGCAGTGATAAAGCTCGGTGCCGCCGCGGGAATGGCATCGCTATGGGGTCGGCAGGGCATCGTTGCGACATGGGTACTGACCGCCCTGCTCGGGGCGGGAATTCTCTGGGTGGTCGTGATCCGGGAGATCCGCCGCCGTGTCGCTACGGAACATGCCCAGTGTGCGCTGCCACCGCGCCGCGACCAGCAGCGGTTCATCGTCGGCAACTACGGCATCTACGTGGCGACCTCCCTGATGCCGCTGTTGCTTCCGATGATCGTGATCGCTCACGTCGGGGCAGGACAGAACGCGTACTTCGCCATCGTGTGGCAGCTCATCACCGCTGTCATCTTGCTGCTGACAATGTTGACCGGGCCATACGTCGCGGAAGCGAGTTCGGGTGACACCGACCTGCGGCACCTCACCTACCGATTCATCCTGATCATGTTGGGCGTCTCCACAGCGGCGACGGTCGGACTGATGACGGTGGGGCCCCTGTTTCTTCGGCTTGCCGGGGATGACTACGCGGACAACGGGACCGGCCTGCTGCGGATGTGTGCGCTGTCGCTGCCGCTCACGGCCGTCGCGCTGATCTTCGTCGCCGTCAGCCGAGTGCGGAATCGTCTGCTGCCCGCGTTGGCTGCGCAGATCACCGGAGCCGTCGTCAGCCTGGGGCTCGCCGTGATCCTGCTGAGCCGCTACGGACTGATCGGGGTCGGCTGGGCGACGATCTCCGCGGAGGCCCTCATCGTGGCACTGGTCATCGTGCCGCTGGTCCGGGCGGTGCGCGACCTGGTCCGGGTGGGTGAACTACCCGGCTACGGCTCGGTGAGTTCGGATGCTTCCGGCGCAGTGTCGAAATAGCCCGACTTGGCCAGCGCCGAGTACGAACCCATCACGTCATACACGGCAACCCAATCGATGTCGATCGATGACTCCAGGGGCCGTGGTTCGGTGGCCGCACACGGGTGCTTGCCCCACTCCTCGCGGATTTCGCAGGCGCCCGCACCCATCTGCAGACCCATCCACATGGGCGTGATCGGGACATGTTCGGCCGACCGGGAAATCGCCCATACTTCGCCGTCGAGAAGGTAGCGGACAACACCGGGGGCCCACTCGACACCGACCGTGTGCCATTCGGTGAAGTCACCGGCGATGTGCGCGTTCGCCTTCCGATTCACCTTTCCGTCCCGCCAATGCAGGAAGCCGGTGATTCCGTCGCGACCGGACGACACGTCCTCGGCGAAGTCGATCTCCGGCGGCCACTGCTCATTCTGTGGCCACAGCAGAAAATGGTAGGAGATATCGGCACTCGGTTCGACCTTGTACCGGACTTCCCAGCGACCGTACTTCTGGGTCACCGGCCAGTTCGACACGCCACCGATCTGCCATTCGTCGCCGTCACGTCTGCTGTGCAGACGCAACACACCGTTGTCGATGGAAACCATCGACGGATGCCACTTGCCGTACTTGTCGCCATCGGGTCGGCCGGTGTAGGCCGTCCAGTTCTCGCCGAGCTCGCAGCGGTTGAAATCATCGATGAACACCGACTGCCAGATGTTGTCGACCGCGGGCGGCGGCGCCACACCGCTGACTGTCGCACGATGCTGACAGTTCAGATTTCCCCCCGCAGCGTCGTTTCCGCCGCCTCCGCTGCACGAGGTCAGGACCAGCGCGGCGGCGAGGGGGGCGATACTCATCCGGTTCAACCGTCGGCGTCGTGCTTTCACCATGCCATCTCCACAAGCCGTTGAAAGGTCAGGATGGCGGCCAAGACCGTGAACACCAGCGTGCCGGCGCCGATCGCATGAGCGACCGGACCTCGGCCGACCGATCCCCAATCACCGACCTCACGTTCTTGCAGCACGGCTCCTGCCACGATGAAGATGCCGGCAAAGACCAGCATGACGGCGGCCATCAGTTGTCCTTTCCTTCAGACCGGGCGACTTCTGCCGACAGATCCACGGCCGGCGCGTCCACGAAGTGCAGAATTCTCACCGAGTCCGTATCGACGAACATCTTGTAGTCGTCGAGTTTGAGGATTTCAGCGACGTCGGCTTCCATTTCGGCAGTGGGTTTACCCCGCTGCAAGTCCATCATCGCGATGCCCTGGTGGGTGATCAGCACATAGTCGGGCCGACGGTTCTCGGTACATTGCGCCAGATTGTCCAGACACGGGAAGCTGTCGATGTAGCCGATGGTAGGAGCGTTGGGGTCCATCGAACGCCGCGGGACCACCGCATGCGCGGCATGGCTGAACACCATCACCGACGACCTGGGCGGGATCTTGTTGATCAGCCCCTGAGTGAGGATGTCCTCGGCTTTCGTGGATGATTCGAAGGCGGCGTTGAGGCCACGGTTCGTGGTTTCCAGTACACCGACTCCCAGAGCCAGGGCGATCGCCAACAGCGTCACTGCCACGGTGGGCAGTCGCCGGAGGCTTCGCGATGCCCAGACGAGGACGAGCGCCACGAACGGTGCCAACGTTGGGGACGCGAACAGGAAGACGCGGATGATCATCTCGCCGCCATAGCTTTGCAGCGCAACCAGTACGAACGGTGCGGCACACAGCAAACCCGAGATCAGCCAGGTGCGGCGGCGCCGGAACCTGAGCCAGCCGATGAACGCCACGACGACGAAGAGCCCGGAGGCTGCGATTCGTAGATACTGCATGGTCGTGTAGGTCGGGTCGCCGTTGAGGCGCTGCCCGACACCCCGGTTGACCGAGTAACCGATCTGACCGACCTCGTTGAAGAGCGAGTTGAGGTGGCCAGTCCAGAAATCGGTTGCGCCGTAGCTGAACCAGGCGGCGAACACCAATCCCGCGGCGATCCACAGGGTGCGGTATCGGGTGGTACCGGTGACCGCGAACGCCGCGAGCGCGAGCACCGTGAGCATAGGCGTCATCTGATGTGACACGGTGTTCGCTGTGATGATCAGCAGCAGCGTCGCGCCGACGGCCAGTGTCCGGCCCGGACCGAAACCGGGCACCCGGCCAGGTGTCCGCCTGCCGACGCTCAACGCGGCGCCGAGTCGGCCCGGCAGAATCCGGTCGACGCCCGCGGCCGTCGGCAACGGTGCGCGTCGCAATTGCCACAGCAGTGTGCCGAGGATGGCGACGTACCCCAGACCGGCGACGGCCTGGGGGGCGAAATAGTCCTGCTGATACCAGTTGAATGCCTGGTAGAGCACGACTGACAGCCACGCGATCCGGGCGTTGCCGCCGATCGCCGAGCCGATGGCGTACAAGCCGAAGCACATCAACGGACCGAACACGACCGGTGCCCAGAACAGCACGTCGGTGAGATCGGCAAACCCGCCCGCCTCCTGAATGTGTGCGGCCAGCGAGAAGAATCCGGCCCAGCTGTAGCGGGCGTCCTCGAGGGTGGGCAGACGATGCATCGCGGCCATGGACGCGGCGAACCCACGGTGCACGAAGGCGGTGGGCACCGATGTCTCGCCGGTGGCCACCGCCACCAGCATCGTGTTGTACACGACGGCGAGCGCGGCGGCGGCAGCCATCACGATGTGATCGATGTGTGTGGCGCGCAGCGTGACGACGATCGTGATGACCAGCAGGGCGAGTCCGACGAAGTACCACGGCCCGACCAGGGCGATGACCCCATAGGGGCCGGCCTTCAGCACGTCGATGCCCCGCGCCGAGACGGTGAACAGCGCGAGCGAGACCGCCAGTGCGGCGAGCAGAGCCAGCCGTGTGCGAGTCCAGTGCGCACGGGACAGGCTGAGCGACCCGGTGCGGAAGTTGTCCGGCACTGTCCGGAATGCGGCGATCGACGCAGCCAGGCCTACCGCGGCCAGGAGCGTCTGGGTCCGTGCGGGATGCCACCATTCGAGCACCATCGACGTTTGCGTGACGAGGATGTTGACCGACAGTGAGGTCGAGACGATCAGTGCCGTGGCCAGCGCCCGGCCCGGAATACGCAATGCGACGACAAGCGGTACGCCGGGGAGCAGGAACACGCCGAGCAGTACCGCGGGTATCCGGATGACGCCGGGGACATCCAGACCGGCCCAGTCGGCGACGGCGACGGCGAGCGCGAGGGCTGCCACTGTGACCGCCACCCGGAGCGCGGCACCGGGATGCCAACCATAGGGCACCACGCGGGGCGCGGGCATCACCGAGCCGGCGCGGTTGTCGTCCGTTCGGTGTTCGGCGGTCTCGGTGGGGCCCGATCCGGGCCGGTCGATCAATGTCACGTGCGATCTCCCACTGGGTTCATTCTGGTGGTTCGCCGACGGAGGCTCCACGCACACTTCGGGTACGGAAGGGCCCCGACCATCCCCTGGACTGTGCCTGCACCGGTGGTGATCACCCCGAGGAGCATGATCACCAGGCGTACAGGCGCGAAGACATCACCGCGGCCGAGCTGTGCGAGGTAGCGCACGACACCACCGGTGATCGTGCGGGTGAGGTACGACGCTTCCGCGGAGAACGCCGATTGCGCGCCCGCGATCGCACTCAGCTTCGCCTTCGACCGACCCTCGTGGCGACATCGGGACAGGAAGTAGCGGACGGTCTGTCGGACTTGAGGTACCTGATGGTCGACGGCGAAACGGCTGTCGCGGATCACCATGGAATCGGGAAAGGTGTTCCGTAGCTCGATACCCATCAGGGTTTCTTCGCAGCCGACGGGTAGCGTCCCGACGCGGCCCAGGTCGGAGCTGAAACCGCCGATCTTGACCAGCTCGGCCCGGCGCACAGCCATTGCTGCACCGATCGGGTTGCGCACCTGGCTGCCCGAGGCGGCGATTCCGCGGTAGTCGCAGCCGACGACCCAGCCGAATTCGTCGGGGAACCAGCGGGGGGCGCCGCCCTCCCATGCCGCGTGGACACCGCCGCCGACTGCCACCACTTCGGGACGGGACTCGATCACCGAACGCAGCTGGGCCAGCGATCCGGGACGCAGCAGAGCGTCGTCGTCGAGGTAGACGAGCACGTCCTGATCGGCGTTTGTCATGCCGGTGTTGCGGGCCCCGGACAGACCTTGGGTATGGGTGTTGGCGACGATGTGCAGGTCGGGGGCGTCGACGGCGGGGAAGGCACCGGCAGCTCCGAAATGCCGGATGAGTCGGGCCTGCAGGTCGGCATTGTGGTCGACGACCACGACGACGCGGTCGCCGGTGTGCAGCTGAGCGCCGGCGACCCCGATACCCTCGATCAGGAGTTCCCAGCGCGCTGCGGTGTAACAGCAGATCACCGCGCACAGCGTCGTACCGCTCGGTGACATACCGGTTACGGGCATGCCGATCGGGAGTGGTGTTGGCACAGGTCAGGTCTCCGTCTTATGAGGCGAGGCTAACCTAGCCTAGTGTTGGCATTGGTCGTTTACCAAACAGGCGGTCGCGCCGTGGCGAGTGCCGCATTCGGAGCCTTATGTGACCTGGTACGCAACTCCGGTCGAGGGTGGTCGTGTGCCCGGATCGTCGCCACCGGTGACGATGCGGGTCAAAGCGGACGTGACCGGTAGACTGGCGCGACGTGATTACCGCGACCGACCTTGAGGTCCGTGCCGGAGCTCGGACATTGCTGTCGGCCCCCGGATCGGCACTACGCATCCAGCCCGGCGACCGCATAGGGCTCGTCGGACGCAACGGCGCCGGAAAGACCACCACCCTGCGCATTCTGGCGGGCGAGACGGAGCCCTACGCCGGAACCATTCTGCGCAGCGGCGAACTGGGCTATCTGCCGCAGGATCCGAAGGAAGGCGACCTCGACGTCGTCGCCAAGGACAGGGTGCTGTCCGCGCGTGGTCTCGACGCCATCCTGCATCAGATGGAGAAGCAGCAGGCACTGATGGCCGAATCGGCCGACGACAAGATCCGCGACAAGGCGGTGGCCAGGTACGGTCGGCTCGAGGAGCGCTTCGCCGCACTCGGCGGTTACGTGGCCGAGTCGGAGGCCGCGCGGATCTGCAGCAGCCTGGGCCTGCCGGACAGGGCGCTCGCCCAGCCGTTGCGCACCCTGTCGGGTGGCCAGCGCCGACGCATCGAGTTGGCGCGGATCCTATTCGCCGCCTCGGACGGCTCCGGCAAGTCCGACACCACACTGCTGCTCGACGAACCCACCAACCACCTCGACGCCGACTCCATCACCTGGCTGCGTGGCTTCCTGCAGAACCACGACGGCGGCCTGGTCGTGATCAGCCACGACGTCGAGCTGCTGGCCGATGTGGTGAACCGGGTGTGGTTCCTGGACGCGGTGCGTGGTGAGGCCGATATCTACAACATGGGCTGGAAACGCTACCTCGATGCCCGCGCCACCGACGAGCAGCGCCGCAAACGTGAACGCGCCAACGCCGAGAAGAAGGCGTCGGCGCTGCGGGCCCAGGCTGCCAAACTCGGTGCCAAGGCCACCAAAGCGACCGCCGCACAGAACATGCTGAAACGGGCCGACCGGATGATCGATGCTCTCGATGACGAGCGGGTGGCCGACAAGACCGCCAAGATCCGCTTCCCCGAACCCGCCGCCTGCGGCCGGACCCCGCTGATGGCCAAGGATCTGACCAAGGTTTATGGGTCGCTGGAGATCTTCACCGGCGTCGACCTTGCCATCGACAAGGGCTCACGCGTGGTGGTGCTCGGCCTCAACGGTGCCGGCAAGACCACGCTGCTGAAGATCCTCGCGGGCGTCGAGAAGCCCGACCTGGGTGAGCTGGAACCCGGATTCGGGTGCAAGATCGGCTATTTCGCTCAGGAACACGACACTCTCGATGACCATGCGACAGTGTGGGAGAACATCCGGCACGCAGCTCCCGACGCCGGTGAGCAGGATCTGCGCGGTCTGCTCGGTGCGTTCATGTTCACCGGACCGCAACTGGAGCAGCCCGCCGGAACCCTGTCCGGCGGTGAGAAGACTCGTCTGGCGCTGGCCGGTCTCGTCTCGTCGGCCGCCAACGTGCTGTTGCTCGACGAGCCCACGAACAACCTCGACCCGCAGTCCCGCGAGCAGGTGCTCGACGCGCTGCGCTCCTACAAGGGGGCGGTCGTCCTGGTCACCCACGACCCGGGCGCCGCGGCGGCCCTCGATCCGCAGCGCGTGATCCTGCTGCCCGACGGCACCGAGGACCACTGGAGCGACGAGTACCAGGAACTCATCGAACTCGCCTGACGGCCATCGCCGGTCAGTGGGCTCGGGGCTGCTCGCGTGCTCGGGGCTGTGCGGGCGTTCAGGATTGTTTGGGATAGGTGATGCAGTCGTCGCTGATGGGGCCGGCCGACCACTTGGTCTTGTTCTCGCGGTCCAGGCATGTCTTGCGCAGGATGACCAGCAGCGGGCGGCCCGACTGGACCTGGCCGGACAGCACTCCTTGTGGATCCCAGAAGGCGCAGTAGCCCGACTCGTTGGGCATCAGTTCCTTGCAGCGGCTTATCACCGTCTCCTGCTTGAGATTGATGCAGCCCAGCTGGTTGACGATCTCGCTGGACATCTTGCCGTACGTACCGGTCTGCGCGGTGGCCAGCGGAATCACCCGGATCCACCGGCAGCTTCGCGGAGTACCGGTGGCCGAACCGTCATGCACATAGCCCGTCGAGTCGATGGTGCCGGCCAGGTTGGCTGACGACGCGGCCGTCGTCGACGCACCCGTGGATGCGCTCGACGAACTTGGTGTTGCGGTGGTCGTTGTGTTCGAGTCGTCACCGGACGACACCGCTACCGAGACCGCGACGATCACCGCGATCAACGCGAGCACACCGATCCCCACCAGCCACGCCAGGCCGGCCCGGGACTTTCCGGGAGGCCGGGAACTGCCCGGTGGCTGCTCGCCCGAGAACGCACCCAGCGGGTAGGTTCCGGCGGTGGCCTGTCCACCCTGGAAACCGCCCTGCGTGTTGGCGCCGTAGGCGAGCGTGCCGCCCTGAGCGTGGCCGTACCCCAGTTGCCCTGTCGGGTTGTGGACTGCCGGATTCTGGGCTGTCGGGTTGTGGACCGGTGGGTAGATGCCGTGCGGACCCGCGACCGGTGTACCGGACGTGCGCGGGGCCTGCGCCGGGAAGGTAGCCGAACTCGCGCCACCGTTCGGCGCGACCTGTATCGACCGCTCGAGGGCGTCGATGAACTCGGCGCAGGACGCGTAGCGATCCATGGGTTTCTTGGCCAGCGCGCGCTCGAACACCGGATCGGCGGAAGCCAGGTCGTCCCGGTACTGCGACAGCTTTGCCGGTGGCCAGGTTGCGATCGCGATCATCAGCTGGGTGACCGTCTCGGCCTGGAACGGAGTTTTCGCGCTGAGCAGCTCGAATGCGGTGCACGCGAGGGAATAGACGTCGGAGGCCCCCACCGCGTCGCCCGAGAACGTTTCCGGAGCCGAGTAGGCGACCGTGCCGATGTACATGTTGGCGTGGGTGATGCGCGGATCACCCTCTGGACGGGCGATACCGAAATCCAGGACGTAGGCCCGGTCGATGCGGCCGCTGCGGTTGCGGCTGACCATCAGGTTGGCCGGCTTGATGTCGCGATGCACGACGTGCTGATCGTGCGCGTAGTCGATCGCCTCCGCCACCGACCGCAGCACGGTGATGGCCTCGGCGTCGGTCAGCGTTGCCTTGGTGAGGTCGGTGCCCTCGACGTAGACCATGGTGAACCACGGTCTGCCGCTATCGGTGGTGCCGTAGTGATAGATGTCGGCGATCGACGGATGACCGAGCCTGGCCGCCGTGCGGGCCTCACGCTCGAAGCGGGCGACCGCTTCGTCGTCACCGGTGGTGTGCAGCAGTTTGAGGGCCTCACGACGACCGAGCCGGATATTCTCGACCAGGTACACCTCACCCATCCCGCCCACACCGAGCTGCGAGAGCACGCGATAGTGCTCGGCGAAGATCGCCCCTGGTTTCATGTCCCCCTCTTCCGGGCTGGGCACTGTTGGTCACGGTGTCGCGTGTACTGGCTGCTCAAAACCCTACCGAAGACACGCCGCCCAACCCACCTCGCGCGGTGCCGGCCCTTCGGTCGAACGACACGGCACCGACACCTGACTGCCGATGTGGTCACCGTCCGATTCGTACCGACTCCTCGACCAGGTCGAGCACCGCCGTCAGGTCGTCGGTGGGCTGCCCCGATGCCAGCCGCGTGATCAGTCCGTCGAGAACCAGGTCCAGGTAACTCTGCAGCACGTCGGTCGGCACGTCGTTGCGCAAGCGGCCCGCTTCGCGGCCTCGCTCGAGACGGGCATGGGTGGCCGCCTCCAGTTCGGCCGAATGCGCCAGCCACGCCGCGCGGAACGAATCGTCGGTACGCAGCTTACGGGCGATTTCCAGCCGGGTGGCAAGCCAGTCGAAATCGTCGGGATCGGCCAGCACATTGCGCATGACCTGCACCAGTCCCTGTTCGGCGGCGACGTCGGCCATCCGTTCGGTGTCCTCGTGGGCGAGGGCGAGGAACAGTGCCTCCTTGTCCTTGTAGTGGTGGAAGATCGCTCCGCGCGACAGCCCGGTGGCCTTCTCGATCCGGGAGACCGTCGCGCCGTCATATCCGTACTCCGCAAAGCAGCGCCGCGCGCCGTCGAGAATTTCCCGACGACGCGCGGCGAGCCGGTCATCACTGACCTTGGGCACGATCAGCTCAGCTGTTGATCATGTTGCGAAGCACGTACTGCAGGATGCCGCCGTTGCGGTAGTAGTCGGCCTCACCGGGTGTGTCGATGCGCACCTTGGCGTCGAACTCGATGACCGAGCCGTCCTCCTTGGTGGCGGTGACCTTCATCGTCGCCGGGGTGATGCCCTCGTTGAGTTTCTCGATGCCGACGATGTCGATGACCTCGGTGCCGTCCAGACCCAGCGACTTGTGCGACTCGCCCTCGGGGAACTGCAGCGGAACCACACCCATACCGATGAGGTTGGAGCGGTGGATACGCTCGAACGACTCGGTGATGACGGCCTTGACGCCCAGCAGGACGGTGCCCTTGGCGGCCCAGTCACGCGACGAACCGGAGCCGTACTCCTTGCCGCCGAGCACGACCAGCGGGATGCCGGCCTTCTTGTAGTTCTCGCAGGCGTCGTAGATGAACGACTGCGGGCCGCCCTCTTGCGTGAAGTCGCGGGTGTAGCCGCCGGACACACCGTCGAGTAGCTGGTTCTGCAGACGGATGTTGGCGAACGTACCGCGGATCATCACCTCGTGGTTGCCGCGACGGCTGCCGAGCGAGTTGTAGTCCTTGCGGGCCACACCGTGCGAGTCGAGGTACTGCGCGGCCGGGGTGCCGGGCTTGATCGGGCCGGCCGGCGAGATGTGGTCGGTGGTGACCGAGTCGCCGAGCACCGCCATCACGCGCGCGCCCTTGATGTCCTTGACCGGCGCCGGTTCCATCGTCATGCCGTCGAAGTACGGGGCCTTGCGCACGTAGGTCGAATCCTCGTTCCACTCGAAGGTGTCGCCCTCCGGGGTGGACAGGTTGCGCCAGTGCTCGTCACCCTTGAACACATCGGCGTAGGACTTGCGGAACATGTCCTGGCTGATGGCCTGCTTGATGGTGTCGTCGATCTCCTGCGCCGACGGCCAGATGTCCTTGAGGAACACGTCGTTGCCGTCGGTGCCGGTGCCGAGCGGCTGCGACTCGAAGTCGAAGTCCATGGTGCCGGCCAGGCCGTAGGCGATGACCAGCGGCGGCGAGGCCAGGTAGTTCATCTTGACGTCGGGGGAGATGCGGCCCTCGAAGTTACGGTTGCCCGAGAGCACCGCCGCCACCGACAGGTCGTTGTCGTTGATCGCCTTGGAGATCTGCTCGGGCAGCGGGCCGGTGTTGCCGATGCACGTGGTGCAGCCGTAACCACCGAGGTAGTAGCCCAGCTTCTCCAGGTACGGCCACAGGCCGGCCTTCTCGTAGTAGTCGGTGACGACCTGCGAACCGGGAGCCATGTTGGTCTTGACCCACGGCTTGGTCGACAGACCCTTCTCGACGGCCTTCTTGGCCAGCAGAGCGGCGCCCAGCATGACCGACGGGTTGGAGGTGTTGGTGCACGAGGTGATACCGCAGACCACGACGGCGCCGTGGTCCATGATGAACTCGCCGCGCTCCTCGTCGACCACCCGGACCGGCTTGGTGGGACGTCCCTCGGCGCCGTTGGCAGCCGACTGGACGATGACCGCGTCCTCCTCGGCGAAGCTCAGCGAAGCCGCATCCGGCACGGACTCCTCGACATCGGTGGTGGCCGGGGTCAGGCCCTCCTCGACGTAGTTGTGGATGTCCTTGCGGAAGGCGACCTTGGACTCCGAGAGCAGGATGCGGTCCTGCGGGCGCTTGGGGCCGGCGATCGACGGGACGACGGTGGCCAGGTCGAGTTCGAGGTATTCGGAGAACACCGGCTCGTGGTCGGCCTCGTGCCACATGCCCTGCTCGCGGGCGTAGGCCTCGACGAGCGCGAGCGATTGGTCGTCGCGGCCGGTCAGGCGCAGGTAGTTGATGGTCTCCTCATCGATCGGGAAGATCGCGCAGGTGGAGCCGAACTCGGGGCTCATGTTGCCCAGGGTGGCGCGGTTGGCCAGCGGCACCTCGGCCACGCCCTTGCCGTAGAACTCGACGAACTTGCCGACGACGCCGTGCTTACGCAGCATGTCGGTGACGGTGAGGACCACGTCGGTGGCGGTCACGCCGGGCTGGATCTCGCCGGTCAGCTTGAAGCCGACGACGCGCGGGATGAGCATCGACACCGGCTGGCCGAGCATGGCGGCCTCGGCCTCGATACCGCCGACGCCCCAGCCGAGCACGCCCAGGCCGTTCTCCATGGTGGTGTGCGAGTCGGTGCCCACGCAGGTGTCGGGGTAGGCCTGGCCGTTACGGACCATCACGGTGCGGGCCAGGTATTCGATGTTGACCTGGTGCACGATGCCGGTGCCCGGGGGGACAACCTTGAAGTCGTCGAACGCGCCCTGGCCCCAGCGCAGGAACTGGTAGCGCTCGGAGTTGCGCTCGTACTCCAGCTCGACGTTGCGCTCGTAGGCGTCGGCGCGGCCGAACACGTCCAGGATCACCGAGTGGTCGATGACCATTTCGGCGGGCGAGAGGGGGTTGACCTTGTTTGGGTCGCCGCCCAGGGCCGTGACGGCCTCACGCATGGTGGCCAGGTCGACCACACAGGGGACACCGGTGAAGTCCTGCATGATCACGCGGGCCGGCGTGAACTGGATCTCGATGTT
>NZ_JAGQTN010000218.1 GCF_020438995.1 Gordonia sp. (in: high G+C Gram-positive bacteria) | reverse complement strand
GTCGGCCACGCCGACGCGAACTCCGGGTCCACCCAGTCGAGGTAGCGGTCGGGCTGCAGGTGGGCGGCCGCGTGGAAGTGGTCGGCGATCTCATTGCCCGGATAGAGCAGGCCCGACGAGGAGAGCGCGAGGTCGCGGTTGCGCCAGAGCCGGTCCTGGAGGTGGGTGGTTCCGGTCTTCGGCAGTCCGATGTGCAGGTATACAGCTGACATGATCGTCCGAGCCTATTCCGTCGGTTCGCCGGAACCTGCCGGACGTGACGATTTGGGGGCGTTGCGGCCCGTCAGGTAAAGTAGACCGCTGTTGCACACCGCCCCTGCGGCAGGTGTGATCGGGTGATGCACATCACCACACAAGCAAGTTGACAGCTTTTACACCGCAAACGTAGAGGGAACCCGCGTGGCAAACATCAAATCGCAGATCAAGCGCAACCTGACCAACGAGGCGCGTCGTCAGCGCAACCAGTCGGTGCGTTCGTCGCTGCGTACCGCGATCCGCCACTTCCGTGAGGCCGTCGAGACCGGCGACAAGGACAAGGCCGCCGAGCTGGGCAAGGTCGCGAGCAAGAAGCTCGACAAGGCCGCCAGCAAGGGCGTCATCCACGCCAATCAGGCCGCCAACAAGAAGTCGGCCATCGCTCTGGCCGTCAACAAGCTCTGATCCGCAGCTGACTTCAAACCCGGTGATCTCCACGCGATCACCGGGTTTCTGGCGTGCTCGCCCTATCTACGTGTTCGCAGGTCCGCTACCGTCGACACGGCATGTTCGAGGGCGTAGTCGGCGTCGGCTGCCTGCCCTTTCACGTCACCGTTGAGCTGAGCGACGACGATCATCGCCTGCGCGATCGATGAGGAATCCCAGGCTCGTGCCTGACCCTGTACCTTCTTGACCCGCCCGGGCGGCATTCCCAGTTCCCGGGCCACCGAATACTGGTCCCCCGACACGCCCCGCACCCGCGCGATCGCGTGGACAGCCTCGGCGAGGGCGTCGGCCAGCAACACCCGCGGCACTCCGTGGTGGCATGCCCACGCGAGCGATTCCAGTGCCCCCGCCCGATCACCGGTTACAGCCTTGTCAGCCACCTCGAACCCGGTCACCTCTGCGCGCCCCTGGTAATAGGTGAGCACGACCTCGCGGGTGACCTTCCCACCGGTATCGGCGACCAGTTGGCTGCACGCCGCTGCCAGCTCCCGCAGTTCCCCACCCACACTGTCGACGACCTGCTCGACGACGTCCCCGCTCACCCGCGCACCGAGCCGCTTGAACTCTGCGTTGACGAAGGTCGCCTTGTCCGACGGCCACTTCGGCTTTTCGCACTTGTATTCCACCGCGCCGGCCTTCTTCAATGCCGGAATAATCGACTTGGCGCGCCCACCACCGGTATGCACGACGGCCAGCGTAATCCCGTCAGGCAACGCGTTCGCGGTGGCAGCGATCAACTCCGCAGGAGCCTTCCCCGCGTCGGCCGCCGCCTCGACCACAATCACCCGCTCCTCGGCGAACAGCGACGGGCTGAGCAGTTCGGCCAGCTCATGTTCAGTCACGTCCCCGGCCCGCACCCGCGTCACGGGCACATCAGCACCGACCTCCGCCGACCGCTCGGCAACGATCGATTCGACGACACGACCGGTCAGGAAGTCGTCGTCCCCCAGCAACAGATGCAGGCGTTCACTCACGGCCCCATCGTGCCAGATCACCAATCGGGCACCGTCCTGCCAGGCAGCCGGCCCTTCTATTCGGAACTCAGGTGCCGAATACTGGCCCCTCGATTCCACCTTGATCGACGACACGTTTCATCCGTCTGGGCGACAACACTTCCAGCCGATCAACACGACGATTGCGCTACGGTCTGAACCTACAGAACAACGGCCCGGCATCGATCGGACAGTCACATGACCACACAATTTCCACCCGGTCCCCCGACGGGCGCCTACCCACCAGCCGGATACCCACCGCCCCGGCAACGCATCACCACCACCACAGCCGCACTCGCCGCCATCGCCGCCATCCTCGTCGTAGCCCTCGTCGCCACACTGCTCTACGTCTTCGTCCTGCGCGACACCACAACCATCGCCCGCTACGAAGCAGCAGACTTCACCACCACCACACCCTTCACCGACCCCGCCCTCATCGACGACACCCTCACCACCGCCGCCGGAGAAACAATCGCCGCAGCAGGAACCTGCAACCCGACCAAGCTCAAAACCCAACTCGCCGCCAACCCCTCCGCCGCAGCCGCCTGGGCACAGATCATCGGCATCAAAACAACCGAAATCAATACCTACATCGACACCCTGCACTCCGAAACCATCACCACCCCAATACAAGTCACCAACCACGACTACGAATCCGGCCAACCCCGCCAACTCCAATCCGTGCTCGACACCGGCACCGCGGTCCTCGTCGACAACAAAGGAATCCCCCGCGTCCGCTGCGCCTGCGGCAACCCACTGAAACCCGCCAAGAACAGCGCCACCGACATCACTGGCGCACCACAAGGATTCGACCTCAACAACGTCGCAACAAAACCCGCAAAAGACGACTACACCAAACCGGTCCCGGTGCTGGGACGTGACAAGTTCGATACATCAGGTTGGGCGACAGGATTCGGCACGGCCAAACCGGGAGGATTCTCTATTGCCTCAACCGCTTCAAGCACTGTAGGAGACATCACCTGGGAATCGTGGGGCGGCGACACCGCAATCGGCCTGGGACGAACCCAAGATCGCGAAAACCCCCAATACCCCGACGAGCAGCGCTCCGACATGTGGGTACTCGCCTACGACCTCGGATGGTGCAACGGCGTCTGGACCTACCGGAGCATCTTCCGATCACGTGATCGTGCCGGTCTCAACCCGACCGGCGATGATGGGACTGAGATCTGTAACGGCAGCCGCGCAGCCCCCTCCAACGAACCGGTCACCCTCGGACCCGACAGCCTGCTCACCTTCGGCGGTGCCGGCGGAGTGTACGTCGGCGACCCGGGATCAAAGATCTCGAACACGTACGTGAAGAAGAATGTAATAACCACACCTGGCATGTATCCGTACGGAACAATTTTCTACGACTTCCGTGAAAACACCTTCGATGCCCAAACTCTGACCTCGCCCAACGTGGCGGAGGTCTGGGTCAACGAGGAAGGAATCATCCTCCAGTTCAGGTGGTATGGCACCGACCGAGGAATCAAGATCGGTTCTCCAGCTGCCGATATCGAGAAGGCTTATGCCGACGCCGAACGGCGAACTTGCCGGTTGGGCTTAACTCCGACACCATATTTCGTCGACAAAGCCGGCCGGGCCGTACTGTTCATCATCAGCGACAACAAAGTCAGGGGGATCAGGGCCATCGAACCGTCGACCGGTGTCGATCCTCACTGCCCATTCGAATAGTAGCCCCGAACATCACCAGCGTTTCGCGGGCAGTTTGACATGAGGCACTACGCGACCTGCCTACGAGACCGCTAAACTCGTCCGATGAGC
>NZ_JAGQTN010000217.1 GCF_020438995.1 Gordonia sp. (in: high G+C Gram-positive bacteria) | reverse complement strand
TCGGTGACGACGGCTCCCTTGCCGCCCACCAGTGCCAGCGGCGGGGTTCCATAGTTGTTCATCAGCGATGCGGACCACCGCTGCGCCAGAGTTGTCATGATTCGGTCCGATCGGTGGTGCCAGGAACGACTCTGGTTCCGGCTGAGCTGGAAGTGAGGAGTTCGGCGAGGACGGCGTGCGGCACGCGGCCGTCGACGACGTGGGCGCGCTCGACGCCACCGCCGACAGCGCGCAGGCATGCCTCCATCTTCGGAATCATGCCCGAATCCAGCTTCGGCAGAAGACCTTCGAGTTCGCCGGTGGTGATCGAGGACACCAGCGACGTGCGATCGGGCCAATCGGTGTAGAGACCCTCGACGTCGGTGAGCATCACCAGTCGCGCCGCGCCGAGTGCCTCTGCGAGCGCACCGGCTGCGGTGTCGGCGTTGATGTTGTGCACAACGCCATCGGCGTCCGGAGCGATCGTGGAGACCACCGGGATGCGTCCTGTGGCAACAAGATCGAGCACCGCCGACGTGTTGACGGAAGTGATGTCGCCGACCAGCCCGATGTCGGTGGCCACGCCGTCGACCTGGACGGTGCGCCGGGTTGCGGTGAACAGGTGTGCGTCCTCGCCGGTGATACCTACGGCGTACGGACCGTGGGCATTGATGAGTCCGACCAGTTCGCGGCCGACCTGGCCGAACAGCACCATCCGCGCCACATCCATCACCTCGGGGGTGGTGACGCGGAATCCGCCGCGGAATTCCGCTTGCAGGCCAAGACGTTTGAGCATCGCCGAGATCTGCGGGCCGCCGCCGTGCACGACGACCGGGTGCATGCCGCAGGCCCGCAGGAACACCATGTCCGCGGCGAAGGCGGCCTTGAGCCGGTCGTCGACCATGGCGTTGCCGCCGTACTTGACGACGATGGTCGCCCCGTGCAGTTCCTGTAGCGCGGGAAGCGATTCGGCGAGAACGGCCGCTTTGTCGACGGCTCTCAACTCCGTGTCCCTGAACTCTGTGTCCCTGAATGTGTTGTCGCTCATGACGAATACGCCGAGTTCTCTTCGACGTACGCATGCGAGAGGTCGGTGGTGCGCACCGATGCCGTCGCATCACCGAGACCGAGGTCGACGATCACGTCGATATCCTCACCCGACAGATCGACGTCGCGGGCGCCGTCGACACCGTATCCGTTGCGGCACACAGCCTGTCCGTTGAACGAGACCGAGATGATGTCAGGATCGACTGTGACGGGTGAGATACCCACGGCCGCAAGCACTCTGCCCCAGTTGGGATCGGCGCCGAACAGTGCCGTCTTGACCAGCGAATCGCGGGCCACCGCGCGCGCCACCGTCACCGCGTCGTCCTCGGTGACCGCACCGGTGACGGTGATGACGATGCGTTTGGTCACGCCTTCGCCGTCGGCCTGCATCTGCGCCGCAAGGTCGTCACAGACCGCGAACACCGCGGCGTCGAGGTCGGTCTGGTCGGCGGGAATGCCGCTCGCCCCCGAACTGAGCAGCAGCACAGTGTCGTTGGTGGAGGTCGACCCGTCGACATCGAGCCTGTCGAAGGTCTTGCCGGCGGCAGCGCGCAATGCGGCGTCGAGTTGTTCGGTGGTGGCGACGGCGTCGGTGGTCAGTACCACCAGCATCGTCGCGAGCGACGGAGCCATCATGCCGGCACCTTTGCCCATGCCGCCGACGTTCCAGCCCTGAGGATGGTGCAGCGCAACCTGTTTGGGCACGGTGTCGGTGGTCATGATGGCGTGCGCGGCGTCGGTTCCGCCGGACAGCCCGCCGGCCATTTCGTGCACGATCTCGGTGACCCCGGCCAGGACCTTGTCCATGGGCAGCCGGTCGCCGATGAGGCCCGTCGAGCACACGGCGACCTCGACCGCGCCGGTTTCGGTGCCCCAGTTACTAAGCGTTTCGGCGACCGCTTCGGCGGTCTTGTGGGCGTCCTGGAACCCGCCGGGACCGGTGCAGGCGTTGGCGCCACCGGAATTGAGGATGACCGCCCGGAGCCGCCCGGTGGTCATGACCTGCGTGCTCCACAGGACGGGGGCCGCTTTCACCTGGTTACGGGTGAATACTCCGGCCGCCGAGTATTCGGGACCCTCATTGAAAACCAGTGCGAGATCGGGTTTTCCGGACTTCTTGATACCCGCGGCCAAGCCCGCGGCCCGGAAACCGAGGGGTGCGGTCACGCCCTGGCCGCGAACGATCCGCGGTGCGTCCAGCGGTACGCCGCCTTCGATCCGGTCGACGTTCTCGTTATCGGTCATGGTGCCACTCCCACGGTCGAAAGCCCTTCGGTCTCATCCCAGCCGAGGGCGAGGTTCATTGATTGCACGGCGGCTCCGCCGGTGCCTTTTGCCAGATTGTCGATGGCGCCGACCACCACGAGTGTTCCCGCCCGCTCGTCGACGGTCACTTGCAGTGTCACCGCGTTGGATCCGATGACGTTCCCGGTCGCCGGAAGTTGCCCTTCGGGCAGGAGGTGGATGAAAGGTTCGTCGGCGTAGGCCTTTTCGTAGACCGCGCGAATCTCGTCGGCCGACGCGGTGGTCTTGGCCGTGCAGGTCGCCAGGATGCCCCGGGAGGTCGGTACGAGCACCGGTGTAAACGACACGGTGACAGGAAGATTCGCGGCATCGGAAAGTTCCTGCGAGATCTCCGGGGTGTGCCGATGCACTCCCCCGACACCGTAGGCCCGTGACGATCCGATGACCTCGGACGCCAGCAGATCCACCTTCGGAGCCCTTCCCGCACCGGAGGTTCCACTCACCGCGACGATCGTCACATGCGGCTCGATGAGTCCGGCGGCCATCGCTGGCCGCAGCGCAAGGATCGACACCGTCGGATAGCAGCCCGGAACAGCGATCCGCGATGCGCTGCTCAGCGTCTCCCTGTTCCCGGGCAGTTCGGGCAGCCCGTACGGCCAGGTGCCGGCATGGTCGCCGCCGTAGTACCGGGCCCAGTCGTCGGCATTCCGCAGCCGGAAATCGGCGCCACAGTCGACGACGATCGTCGTTGGCGGCAGGGCGTTGGCGATGGTGGCCGACTGTCCGTGCGGCAGGCCGAGAAACACGACGTCGTGTCCGGCCAGAGTGTCGGGCGTGGTCTCCTGCAATATCCGGTCGGCAAGCGGAAGTAGGTGCGGATGCTGCGTGCCGAGCGCGCTGCCGGCGTTTCCGCCGGCCGTCAGTGCGCCTATCTCCAGGTCACCCGATCGCAGACGTGGATGTCCGAGAAGCAGGCGCAGGATCTCCCCGCCCGCGTAGCCACTGGCACCGGCGACAGCCACTCTGATGGTCATGCAATCATTATGCACAACGATGCAAATCAATTCACCAACCCGCCGTGCGCTGCAAATCCCATTGCACACCTGAGCATGGCTTAGGACTTCCTAAGTTAGTGTCACCTTGGGTACGTTCTCCTGGTGACCTCTGAAAGCGTCCGGACCGCGACGGTCTCCCGTCGGCGAGTCCTGCAGGCAACCGCAGCCCTCGGCGCCCTCGGCGCGCTCGGCTCCACCCGCACCCCCGCCACCGCGGTGCCCGACGGAGCGGGCAAGACCGCCGCCGTCATCGGCACCGGATTCGGCGGCTCCGTCGCCGCACTCCGGCTCGGCCAGGCCGGATTCCGGACCACCGTGTTCGAGCGGGGCCGGCGCTGGGATATCCGCAAGGACGGCAATACCTTCCCCTCCATCACCAGGCTCGACGGCCGCGCATCGTGGTTCGGCGGCCAGGTCGGCCTCGGCGGACCTGCGGGAATCCCCGTCGCCAAGTACCCGGGTCTGCTCGACCAGATCAAAGGCAACGGCATCGACTCGGTGTACGGCGCCGGTGTCGGCGGTGGCTCGCTCGTCTTCGGCGCCTTCACCTCGACTCCCCGCAAGCAGGACTTCGAGCACGTCTTTCCCGGTGGCACCGGCTATGACGAACTCAAGCGCGTGTACTA
>NZ_JAGQTN010000216.1 GCF_020438995.1 Gordonia sp. (in: high G+C Gram-positive bacteria) | reverse complement strand
TCGACGTGGTGACGACCGGGGGATCGGTCACCGAGCGCCGCTCCTGGGTCACCTCGGCGGTGGGCGCGGTCTGTTGCTCGGTCTCCGGAACCACCTCCTGCTGTTGCGGGGTGACCGTCCTGGTCGTCGTCGATGTGGATGATTTTGTCGCGGAACGACTTTGCGAGGTCGATGGCCGGGTGTCGGGCGGTGCGGACGCATCGTTGTCATGCAGTGCGGCGGCCGTACCGGCGATGCCGAGCACCGCCACGACCGCTCCTGCCGCGACGATCACCGGCCACCGACGCCTGCGCTTGTCGGCTGCCGGACCCTTTGCCGGTTGGGCGAAGGTGAGCATCGGCCGGGGACCTGCGCCCGGCCCACCGACCGCGGCCATCTCGGTCGGGACCGGCGGGTGAAGGCCATCGGGGCTGTACAACCCCGGAACCGGAATCGGGGCCGTCGTCTGGGGTGCCGACATCTCGGGTGCCGCCATCTGGGGCGCCGCCGCCCGGGGTGATGGCATCGGCGGTGATGGCACCCGGGGAGATGGCACACGGGGCGATTGCGTCTGGGGTGATGGCATCTGGGGAGCGACAGTCCGGGGTGGTGACCCGGCCGGGCGGGCGATGCGGGCCGCACCGCGGGCCGTGGTGGTCGCGGGGTCCCGGTCTATCACCACCGGAAGATGAAACACTCCTGAAAGATGTTGGGCCAGTGCACCTATCGAGGCCCCACCACCGACGGCCGCGAGTGCGTGCAGATCGGTCACCGACAGTGGGCCCCCCTGCGGGCCGCCTCCGGCGCGTGCGGTGACCTCACCGATCGCCTGGACGACCTGATCGATCTGACCGCCGACGATCTCATCGAGCTCCCCGCGCGTGACCCGGACGTCGGTCCGATATCCCGGCAGGTCGACGTCTATGACCACCGCCGTCGCCGTCGACAGTTCCTCCTTGGCCGCGGTGCACCGCGCACGCAGCACCGACAGGGCCGCGGTCATATTCGGATCGTTGCCGGCGAGGGTTGCCGGGTCGTCGACCGCCTCGGCGAGCACCGTCCGAAGCAGTGCCAGGTCGATGTCGTTGCCGCTCGGTTTGTCGACCCGCACGGGCACGGTGAGAATCCGGTCACCCTGAACCAACGCGACGGTGGTGCCGGACGCGCCTACGTCGATCAGAACCACCGGCCCGGCGGCCGGAAAATCGGGGTGCTGTCCGAGTTCGGCCAGGGCACAACGGATATCGGATTCCAGAAGCACCTGCTCGCCGAGCGTGTCACGCAGAGCCGCTACCCGATCACCGGGCCACCATCCGGGATAGGCCACGACAGCCGTTGAGGCCGTGGGGAATCCGCCGGTGGCCGCGCGTGCGATCGACCTGATCGCGTCCGCGGTCAGGGATTCGGCGGCATGCGCGCCGCCGTCGGGTGCGGTGATGGGAACCGGATCGCCGAGGCGGTCGATGAACCCGGTGATGGTCAGACCGCCGGGGCGCAGCCTCGGATTCTCGGTCGCCGTACCGCCTTCCGGGGCCGATCCGCCACCATCGGGAGCGGTGGGCCAGATGGTCAGTACGGCACTGTGACGAACCGGGACGGCCTCCGGACCCGGCACCGCGTACAGGTTGCCGGTGCCCAGTGAGATGCCCAGTGAGGTCGCGCCCGGGACGGTGTTCATGGTCGGCTCCTCCGCGGTGAGTTGTGTTCTGTGGCGTGTTGTCCGTGAACTAGTTCGTGTGAGCCGGCTCCAGGTGAACCGGATTCGTGCGTATTCGTTCGGGTGAATGGATACGAGTGAACCGGGCGCGACGGGTGATCACATGCGTAGGGGACTACTCATTTCTGTTAGGGGCACCCTTGGGGGATCCGAGTAGCCCCGAGGTCGCATCACCCGATCCCCTAATGAGCCGATCGGCGATGCGGAGTTGTCCCCGGGGTGACGGGCAAGGCCACGGGTGATTGCCCCGAACCCGAAGGACGTGGTCGGCGATACCGTCGGAGTATCCGCTTGCATTTGCGCATAGCCCGAAATGAGGAGATTCTCGTGTCCGCGCCGTCATTGTTGGAGTTCGTCACCGCACTGGTCCATGACCCGTCGCTGGCGGCCGCCTATTCGGCGAACCCCGAACAGGTTCTCCACGAGGCAAACCTGCCTGATGTATCACCCGACGATATCGGGGCACTGCTGCCGGTCGCCGGAAGTATGCCCGCCGCGGCGTCGACCGACGTCGACGCGGCCGCCATCTGGCGTAGCAGCGATGTCGCACAAGCGTTCTCGTTACTCGACGAACCTGTCATGAGCGAATCCGACCCTGCTGAATCATTCGCGGGTGAACATGTCACGGGGGACTGGGGCGCGGGTTCGACGGACGGGGGTGGGTTCGGCGAGATTCCCACGGAGTTCTCCGAATTCGTTGCGCCGGTCGACTATCAGCCGAACGAGCAGCAGTCCTGGACCCCGAGCAGTGACATTCTGGAAGCCGATATCACCGGCACCGAAACCCACACCCTGGATCCGGCATTCCCCGATCACACGCCCGACCCGGCATTGGCAGATCACACCCCGCTGTCCGTCGCGATCGACCCCGCGTTCGGCCAGACCGGCCTTGAGCACGTCCACGAGCAGCTGCCCGACGAGCACCTCATGGGCGGCGACTGACACCCCTAACGATCCCCCCTCCTGTACGGAAAACGATGGGGGAGTGTCCCGTTCAGTTCGGGGGCGTTCGGTCATAGCGTGAAAGTCACGTCGCCTCGCAGTGAGGCACCGAAACCGAGGAGATCCGATGAGCCCCAACCCGACAACCAGTCCCGAACGGACCGCGCAGGACCACGATCGCGATGAGAACATCTTGATCGAGTTCATCCGCAGTCTGTTCGGCGACGCGGACAAAGCACAGCACTTCAACGAGAACCCCGCCGGCTGCCTGGC
>NZ_JAGQTN010000215.1 GCF_020438995.1 Gordonia sp. (in: high G+C Gram-positive bacteria) | reverse complement strand
TGGAGGGCCCGGCGGGCGTCGGCAAGACGGAATTGGCCAAGACGCTGGCAACGGTGACCGGGCGCGAGTTGCTGCGTCTGCAGTGCTACGAGGGGCAGGACGAGACCACTGCGCTGTACGAGTGGGACTACGGCAAACAGTTGCTGTACACCCAGGTGTTGCGCGAGAAGATCTCGCAGGTGGTCGCCGATGTCGACACGCTGTCGGAGGCGGTCGACCGGATCGGTGCCGAGGAAAGCGTGTTCTTCTCCGAGCGATTCCTGGCACCCCGGCCGCTCCTGGAGGCGGTGCGCTCGGAGAAGCCGGTCGTGCTGCTCATTGACGAGGTCGACCGTGCCGACGAGGCACTTGAGGCGGTGCTGCTGGAGTTGCTCGCAGAATTCCAGGTCTCGGTGCCCGAGATCGGAACCTTCGTGGCCAAGCACCCCCCGCTGGTGATTCTGACGTCCAACAACACCCGCGATCTGTCGGCCGCGCTCAAACGCCGGTGCCTGCATCTGTCGCTGGACTATCCGGCCGCCGACCGCGAGCTGGAGATCATCAAATCCAAGAACACCGGACTTTCGGATGCGCTGGCCGCCAAGCTCGTTCAGATCGTGCGTGGCCTGCGGGACCTGGATCTGCGTAAGGCCCCGAGCATTTCGGAGGCCATCGACTGGGCGCGCACCCTCGCGGTGCTCGGCGCCGACGAGCTCGATGCGGAAATCCTTTCGCAGACAGCAAATGTGGTGGTCAAGTACGATCGGGACCTCGCGCGTGCGGTCGATGCACTGCCGCGTCTGGTCGATCCCAACGCGCAAGTGCCCAGTCACCTGCATACCCACGACCATGGCCACGGTCACTCCCACGATCACGGCCATTCCCATGATCACGGTCACTCCCACGACGGGGGACATTCGCACGATCACGACCACAATGAACCGGGACGCGAGAAGCGTGCGTCGAAGGACGAGCCGGGCCGCCACGGCGACGACTACTATGGCGCGCCCGGGGACAGCAGCGACATCGGCAAGCGCACGGTGAGCGCGGGGCAGGGCAGCCGGTCGTTCGCCTCCCGCGGCGGCGGCGCGCGCAAGCGGCCGTTCTAGGGGCCCGGGATGGAAGGCGCGATTCATCGTTTCGTCCGGCTGCTACGACTGCACGGAATCCGTATCGGCGTGTCCGAGGCCATGGACGCGATGGCCGCGACTGCCGCACCGGAGATCCTCGGCGACCGTGAACTGCTCCGCTCGGCTCTCGAGGTGTGTCTGGTCAAGGACCGCCGCGACGAGGAGACCTTTCACGACGTGTTCGACAGGTTCTTCCGGTTGCTTCCCGTGCTGGAAAGTGATGATGGACACGGACATTCGCACACCCACGATGATCTTTCCGACAGCGGCGAGCTCAACGAGTACAGCCTCTCGGACGAGATCTCCCAGACCCCGCAACAGGGCCACAGCCACGGCCCGCCGTCCAATCTCAAGGACTATTTCGATCCGGAGGATCTGGCCGAGCAGTACAACCTGCATCAGGAGGCCAACCGGCTCGACATGGCGTCGCTGACCGACGAGATCGTGCTGTCGGCCGATGAGGTGCCCAATTCCGAGGCCGCCGCACGCGTTCAGCTCACGGTGTCGCGGTTGTCGAACCCCGGCAGACCGGGTGAGTTGGTGGCCGACGACCGGACCCGGCTCGACGTCGAGTTGTCGGTGGCGCAGGAGATGGCGCTGCTGAACTGGCTCGACAGCGAAGGTGACGACGTCACCCAGCCCGACGTCGAGGAGATCGCGGCATTGCGCCGCATCCTCGCCGGCCTGCTCGACGGTCTACCCGAAAAGCTGCGCGACCATCTTGAGCAGTTGATGGCCAGCGATCACGAGATCGAGGAACGCGAGGTCAAGGCCGAGGTCCGCGACGTCATCCACGAACACGAGCGGGCGAGCCTGGAGGATTCGATCCGCCGACTGATCCGCAGCCTGCACGGTGCGCCGAGGTCGCGGCGCAAGGTTGCCGCCCGCGGGTCGGTCGACGCCGCCCGCACGATGCGTGCCAACCTGCGCTACGACGGTGTTCCGTTCCGGCCGATCACCGTGGCCAAGGTGGAGGACCGGCCGAGCCTGCTGATCCTCGCGGACGTGTCGCTGTCGGTGCGCGCGGCGGCTCGGTTCACGTTGCAGCTGGTCCACGGCTTGCAGTCGATGGTCTCGCATGTGCGCTCGTTCGCATTCGTGTCGGATCTGGTGGAGATCACCGACCTGTTCGCCGAACATCCGATCGAGGAGGCGCTGTCCCTGGTGGTCAGTGGCCTGTCCAACGGCGGTGTCCTCGACACCTCTGCCGACTCCGACTACGGTGCCGCGCTGGGGAAGTTCCTGGAGGAATTCGGCGGCGCGGTCAACCGGCGTACCACCGTGATCGTTCTCGGTGACGGCCGCGGTAACGGAAGCGATCCGAATTTTCCTGCGCTAGAGGAGATTTCACGACGCGCGCGGGAGGTCATCTGGATCACCCCGGAGCCTTCGTACTCGTGGAAACTCGGCTCGTGCGATCTGCCCGGGTACTCCGAGTACTGCGATCGGGTCCACATCATCCACGATCTGGCGGCACTGGAACAGGTGTCGGTGGATGCGATCAAGGTCTGATCGCCGGACCCGAAGCCGCCCTGTCTCGTACCGCTCATTCCGCTTGCAACGCTGCTGCATGCCTGGCCGAAGTAATGTGGCTCGCAGTGTCAGTGGATGAGGTTTTTGAGCGGGTACCGCAGTCGCGGGCCGGGTTCACAGGTGAACAGCCGGCCCGCGATGTGGTGCGCGTGGCCAAGTTCCACGCGCCAGAGGTGATCATCGGCCGGGGCGCGCTCGCGGAGATTCCGCGTGCGGCAGAAGGCCTCGGACTGAATCGGCTCCTGATTGTCTCTGATCGCGGAATCGTCAGCACCCCATGGTTTTCCGAACTCAGCGACCGGCTCCATGCAGCGGGGATCCACACCTCCTCGTTCACCGGGATCAGTCCCAATCCGCGCGCCGGTGAGGTGGTGGCAGGGCTGGAACGCTACGGCATGGCCCGATGCGACGGGATCGTCGCGCTCGGCGGTGGGTCGGTGATCGACGCGGCCAAAGGGGTGGCGATCCTGGCCGCCAACGGTGGCCACATTCTCGAATACGAGGGCATCGACAAGGCCCGACATCCGTTGCCGCCCTTGCTTGCCGCCCCGACCACTGCCGGCAGCGGTTCGGACGTGTCCCAGTTCTGCATCATCAGCGACTCCGACCGGATGACCAAGGTGGCGATCATCGGACGCGGTCTGGTGCCCGACGTGTCGGTGATCGATCCCCGGGTGTTCGCGACGATGCCGCCCGAGGTGGCAGCACAGTCCGGGATGGATGCGGTGTCCCACTGCGTCGAGGCGTACGCCTCGCGTGCGCACACCAGACTCACCGACGGTGCGGCTCTGTCAGCGATCGGCACGGCATGGCGAAGTCTGGAACGGCTGGTGGACTCACCGGCCGACTCCGACGCCGGAATGGACATGGCGTACGCGGCGCTGCAGGCCGGAATGGCCTTCACCAACGCGATCCTGGGTGCCACGCACGCGCTCAGCCACCCTGTCGGTGGTATGTGCGACGCGCCGCACGGGGCGATCAACGCGATCATCCTGCCGCATGTGATCCGCTTTAACGCACAGGCCGACCCGTCTCCGTACGTCGATCTCGCGCGGGCGATCGGCCTGCCGGAGTCCCCGACGCCGCATGCGGCGGCCGAACGTTTCGCCGACGAGATGGCACGGCTGACCGCGCGGGTGGGGCTGCCGCAGTCGTTGTCGGCCTTCGGTGTGCAGGCCAGGGACATACCGTCGCTGACCGTCAACGCGCTGGCGGACGCCTGCATGCGGACCAACCCGCGGCGGCCGACCGTTGCCGATGTCGCCGCCATGTACCACGAGGCGCTGTAGCCATGCCGAACACACGCGCCCGGGCAGACGGCGCCATCGACTCGCGGGCACCGGAGAACCTCGTATCGGAGAATCCCGCACCCGAGACATCCGATGCCGAGTGGCTCAACTCGCTCGTCGGCCTGCATTCGGTCAAGGGCGGCCACTACGCCCAGTACCGTGGCGTGGAACAGCGGCTGAGCAGGGTCGTCGGTGCGCTCGACCGGATCTCCCGGGCACTCGTGGACACCGCGGAGGGGCCGCAGAACCTGGTGTTGTCGGTGGCCAGGGCGGTCAGCGAACACCTTGACGCCCAGTGGGTCGTGTTCGCGCTGTGCGACGGCGAACTCGAACGCACGGGTCCCCGGCACCTGATGATGTCCGCGGAAGGCACGGTATACGCCTTCGAGGGGGTGGCCAGTGCACGTGTACCCAGCAACCTGCCCGATGACGTCCTCAACCGTCTCAACGACATTCTGCGCCGGCAGTCCGGCCGGCTCGAACGCCCCGTCGTCGACCAGCACCATCTGCATCTGCCGCTGGAACTCGACGGACGCGTGGTGGGTGGCCTGTCGGCGTGGACGCGCCCGGGCTGTCCCGTGGACTCGGCCGACCTGGTGGTGATGCGGATCCTGGCCAGACAGGCGGTAGTCGCACTGCTCAACGCCGCGCTGCTGGAGGAGAGCAGGCATCAACTGGCCCGCGCGGAGGACGCTTACCAACGCGTCAGTGAACAGGCCGCGGTGCTGGCGGCGCGCAACGAGGACCTCGAACGTACCCAGCGAGAACTGTCGGCGGCGATGCGGCAGCGGCTGGTCACCGAGGAGCGCGAGCGGATCGCACGCGAGCTGCACGATTCGGTGACGCAATCGGTGTTGTCGGCGGGCATGCAGATCGAGGTGTGCCGGGTCGAGTCCGATCCGGCGACCGCAGCCAGGCTCGAGGTCGCCGGCCGGCTGACCAGGAACGCGGTCGAGCAATTGCGGTCGGTGATCTACGCGCTCAACCAGGCGCCGTCGGTAGGGGGTCTGAGCCTCGGCGAGATCCTGGACGAGCTGTGCTCGATGCATATGCCGGCCGACCTGCGGACCGAGGTCAGAGTCGTCGGGCGGGTCCGTGACCTGCCCGACGACGCGCAGCACGCCATACTGCGAATCGCGGGTGAGGCGCTGTTCAACACTGCGGTGCACGCCGAGGCCACCCGCGCCAAGGTCGTCTTGACCTACGGCGAACGGGATGTGGCACTGACCGTGGACGACGACGGTACCGGCGATCCGGGTCATCTGCGGCGCGTCCTGCAGGCGGCGATGCTCGGCGATCTGGCAGGCAGACACCGAGGGCTGGCCAACATGACGGCGCGGGCGAGTGATCTCGGTGGCATGCTGCGGATCAGGCGGTCGCGACTGGGCGGTATCCGGATTGCCGTCGAGTTGCCGGCCGCACCTGCCAGACCTGCCGGTTCTCAGGAGGCGAAACGATGACAACATATGGTGCACAAGGTGTTCCGCAACGGACCGCCCCGCCACTGGGGCGGCCCGTACACTCGGGCCACACCGCCGTCCGCACGATGCTCGTCGATGACCACGCATTGCTGCGGGAAGGAATCCGCTCGCTACTCGAGCGAGAGCAGGCGATTTCGGTGGTCGGTGAGGCCGATTCCTTCGACGCCGCCCTCGCCGAGATCGCCCGGTGCCGCCCGGACGTGGTCGTCGTCGACCTGAAGCTCAGCGCGGGCACCGAATACGAGGGATTGCGCCTGGTCACGGAGCTGACGTCGCGATACCCGAAGGTCGCGACCCTGGTGCTGACCACCTTCCTCGACGACGATCTGGTGGTGCGCGCGGTCAAGGCCGGAGCCCGTGGCTACGTTGTCAAGGACGTCGACACCACCGAGTTGGTCCGCGCCATCCAGGCTGTGTGGGGAGGTGGTAGTGCCTTCGACGCCCGCAGCGCCGCAATCGTGCTGCGGACGGTATCGGGTGAGGCCGATGCACCCGACGCGCTCACCGACCGGGAGCGTGAGGTGTTGCGGCTATTGGCAGACGGTATGTCCAACAAGGGAATCGGGCAGAAACTCTTCATCTCCGAGTCCACGGTGAAGTTCCACATCCGCAACATCATCCGCAAGCTCGGGGTGTCCAAGCGGACCGACGCCGTGTACATCGCCAGCAAGCGCGGCCTGATCTGAGCTCGCGGCCTGATCTGAGCTCGCCGCCTGATCTGAGCTCACTGTCCTGCCGGCTACCCATGCGGCGTGAGTACCAGCCATCCGCCGTGGTCGCTGAATACGTCGGCGCCCGCGTGGTCGACCTTTCCCGCCCATAGCCGCAGCTCATCCTCGGTGAGCCGGAGCAGGTGCCCGAAGTGCTCGGTCGGTACCTCCTCGAACGGCACCGCGATCACCACCCGTTGCCGGGCCACCCGCAGCGCCTCGCTTATGGCGGTGGTCGTGTCCTCGTCATCGAGGTGTTCGAGCAGGTGAATGAGGGTCACGGTGTCGACGTGGTCGTCGGGGTAGGGCAGTGCGACGGCATTCGCCACGGCGGCCTCCACGGTCAGTCCGAGACTCATCGAGGCGGTGGCGAGCAGGTCGATCGCACCCGGCGAGATGTCGCACGCGAGAACCGAACGCCCGTCGCGGGCGCAGGCGAGGGCGAAGAATCCGAAGCAGCACCCCACTTCGAGAATGTCATCACCGACGATCAACGACCGGGCCCGCAAGTGGACCGGACTGAACGGCGAAGTGCCGTCGGCCAATTCGTTGATCGAGTTCTCGTAGTACGCGCGCCAGGCCGCTGCCTTCGTGGGTGCCGACGAGCAGATCAGCTGGACGGCAGCATCCTCGAATTGAGTCTGGCCGTGCAGGACACCGAGCTCGACCAGTTCCGAGAGGGAGGACACCATCACCGAATCGGAGATGGTGAACTCGGTGAACGGGTGCGCGATCTCCACCCCGCCGGCGGTGCGACGCCACAACAGCGTGGCGCCGGTCGAGAAACCGACTTCGTCACCTTCTGTCGGCCTGACCAGCACGTTCTGGTGTTGTGACGTGGCCGTATCCGGATTCACAGTGGGCATGGGTCCAGCGTAGGTGCCTCGCGCACCTGCGTGAACTGGCCGAGAAGGCACCTTCACGCGGCCCGATCGGGCCCTGGGAACGTTGAATGACGTAGATCACATCAGCGCGATTTCGGTCGTGATCGGGTTCGGTGTCGATATTGTGCGCGATGAAACTCGCTCTACCTGCGAATACGCTCGCGGTAGTGACTGCTGACCTGGCGATTTGTTCTGCCCGTCATGATCGCGTAACTTTCTTCGAGTCAGAGCGACGCGGACAAGCGCCGGGGAGCCGGGCGAGGATGAAAGTCCTGGTCAGAGGCTTACGGGAGCGGGTTTTGGATTCGCGATGACCACCCTGATTCGGTTCCGGTGTGCAGAGGTTTGTGCACCGGGGTTGAGGGTGGGCCGAGCAGGTTCGGCCGGCGCGGCCTGGGTGACCGGGTTTGCGGCCGGGAACAGGGTCTGGTAGGCTGGGCGAGTTGCCCCGGAGAGGGTGACGAACTCCAAAAAATTTGAGCAGGGCTCGCTGAAGTTCGCCGGCTGTTGTGGTTGGTGGTGTTGGTGGGTGTGTGTTCTTTGAGAACTCGATAGTGTGTGACAAAC
>NZ_JAGQTN010000021.1 GCF_020438995.1 Gordonia sp. (in: high G+C Gram-positive bacteria) | reverse complement strand
TGTTGATCATCTCACCGTGGCTGACGGGGAATCCGGATTCGATGGCCCACAACCGGTTCAGCTGGTCCATCCGGGATTCGAGTTGCTCGGCGAAGCGGGTGCATACAGCGATCCGTTCGTCGACGCTCATCCGTGGCCACGGACCTTCATCGAACGCCCGGCGCGCGGCAGCTACTGCGGCGTCGGCCTCGTCGATGCCTGGATCTGCCGCGGTCGCCACTATGCGCCCGGTGGACGGCATGACCACGTCCACCGTCGCGCCGGCCAAGGGTTTCACCCATGTCCCGCCGAGGTAGACCGCGTCGAGATGCGGTGCGTCGATGTCAATGGATGCGGTGGTCATGATTCCTGCCTTGGTGGTGTCGGGGGAAAGATTGCGGTGGGCATGTCCGTGCTCATCCGCCCATGGAGATGGTGTCGGAGGAGCCGGCGTCGATCGGTAGCACGACGCTGGTGATGTAGCGCGCTTCGTCGCTGGCCAGGAACACCACGCCGTTGCTGATGTCCTGGGCGGAGATCCAGGGGACGGGCAGCATGTTCATCGTGGCGAAGGCGGGCGCGGCATCGTCGAGTGTCGCGTTCGGGTTGTCGGGGACGAAAAGCCCGATGGTTTGGGCGTTGTCGATCATCCCCGTCCGGACATTGGTGGGGCAGATGATGTTCGAGCGGATGTTGTGCGGTGCGCCTTCCATCGCCACCAGCCGCATGAGTCCGACGACGCCGTGCTTGCTGATCTCGTACGCGCCGGTGTTGGGGCAGCCTTTCAGGCTTGCCACCGATCCGGTGAAGATGAGTGAGCCGCCGTTTCCGGCCGCAATGATGTGGGGCATGACTGCCTTCACCACATGCCACACGCCGACCAGGTTGGTGTCGAGCACGTTCCGGAATTGCTCGGCTGACCATTCCCAGATCGGGTTGTAGCTGACGACGCCGGCGTTGGGGACGGCGATATCGACTCGCCCGAACTTGTCGAGTCCCTGTCGAAGCACCTCGTCGACCGCGTCGAAGTCGCGTGAGTCGGCTCGGGCGGCGACGATCCGGCCGCCCGCTTCTTCGACCAGACGGATGGTTTCGGCGAGATCGGACTCCCGTGCCAGCGGGTATCCGACGTGCTCGATGTCGTCGCAGAGGTCGAAGCCGATGATGTCGGCGCCTTCTTTGGCGAGGGCGAGTGCGTGTGAACGTCCCTGGCCCCGGGCGATGCCGGAGATGAAGGCGACTTTGCCTTTGACGCGGTCCATGAAATCCTCCTGATTCACGTGGGCCGCGTGTGGGTGGTGCTCGATTGTGACGAACGCACACGGTGTCCGGCCCGAGGCTGTCGACAGGCGTGCCGATGTGGTGGCCTTGAGATCGACTAGCGTCGTTAGTAGACTACCGACGTGTGACGCACTACACAATAGCCGTAGGTTTTCCGGTGGCCGGGATCATCCGCGAGAACGGTTTCGCCGGATGAGCGGGCGGCGCTTCGGCTTTCCGATACCCGAGGTCATCGATGTCCACGCTCACGCGGTGTTGCCGATGAGTCTCGGGTGTGCGGGTGCGGCCGGGCCGGAGATCGGGTACCGCGATGACGGGAGCCCGTTCTTCCGTGTCGGCGAGTACATCCTGGACGGGGTTCGCTACGAAGGCTCCGCCTTCATGGATGCCGATGTGCGGGTGGCTGCGATGGACGCGGCAGGTATCGGGCTGCAAATGATCTCACCCAACCCGATCACCTACTTCACGCGCCTTGATGCTGCCACGGCCACCGACTACACGCGTGCCCACAATGACGCGATCGCGGCGACCGCCGCGAGGTTCCCTGGGCGTCTCGTCGGCGCGGCTCAATTGCCGATGCAGGACGTTCCGGCGGCGATCGCCGAATTGGAACGGTCCGTTCGTGAGCTGGGTTTGGTGGCGGCGTACATCGACACCGACATCGCGGATCGCACGCTGGACGCCCCTGACCTCGATGACTTCTACAGCGCCGCGGTCGAACTCGACGTACCGGTGTTCATCCACCCGTCACCGGTCGGGCAGGCGGGTCCGCCCGACGATGCGCGGCTGCGTCGCTTCGACCTCGACCTG
>NZ_JAGQTN010000214.1 GCF_020438995.1 Gordonia sp. (in: high G+C Gram-positive bacteria) | reverse complement strand
TGCCGCCGAGCGTCGTAATTCGTGGGCCAAGGCACCGGATTTCGCCGGAGATCCCGAGCGGGCCGCGGCCGTCGCCCGTGCCACGGCCGGTGACCGCGAGCACTACCTGCGCGGGGGGATGACCGAAATCGAGTGCCGCAGTTGTCATGCCTGCGTCATGGTGAAGAAGACGAGCTCGTATCACACCAGCGTGCAGTGGAACTCCGATGCACGGGCCAAATGCAATGAACTCGAACAGCTTCGCCGATCCGGCGGCAATCCGGCATTGATGCCGACCTGTCCCCGGATGTCGGCAAGCATCAACCACGGGGTGGCCGAGGGCATTATTCCGGCCGAGTCTCCAGAGGTCGATCCCGACGGCTATTGGTGAGCACCACCGGTTTTCGTGGGCCTTGTGCCTGAAACTAGAACGTGTTCTACTCGAAGGGTGAGCATCAGCACCCCGGCCGGCGCCGTGACGGAAAGTCCGGTGGCCCCAGTTGCCGACCCGATTACGGAGATTCTTTCCGCGCCGCTGCGCAACTCGTTCGACTACACGCGCTCGCTCGGGCCGGTCCTGAGTCAGTTCGCCCTGGCGTTGCGCGACGGACGCATCCTCGGCAGTCGGTCCGCCGACGGCCGGGTGTTCGTTCCCCCCACCGAATTCGATCCCGCCACCGGCGCGGCCAGTACCGAGCTGGTGGAGGTGGCGTCGACCGGAACCGTCACCACCTGGAGCTGGCAGGCCGAACCCACAGCGGGACAACCGCTTTCCGAACCATTCGCATGGGCGTTGATCAAGCTCGACGGCGCCGACACCGCCCTGCTGCACGCCGTCGCCTGCAAACCCGGCCAGATCAGCACCGGCGCAAGGGTTCACGCGGTGTTCCGGGCGGTCCGTACCGGCCGCATCGACGACATCGCCCATTTCGCGCTCGGTGACGAGCCCGTGCCCGCACCGGAGGACACGAGCGAGCACTCCGATAATTCCCAGGTCATCATCACCACGCCGATCGCCTCGGAGATCAACCACTCCGCCACCGCGTGGGAGTCGGACTACCTGCGCGCGCTCCACGAGGGCAGGCTCATCGGTTCGCGGATCGGCTCCGGCGTCGACGCCGGCCGCATCTACTTCCCGCCGCGCGGCGAGAGCCCCGCCGACGGCGCACCGGCCGTCGAGAAGGTGGATCTGCCCGACACCGGCATCGTCACCACGTTCTGCATCGTCAACGTGCCGTTCACCGGTCAGCGCATCAAACCACCGTATGTGGCCGCGTACGTGCTGATCGACGGCACCGACATCCCCGTCCTGCACCTGATTCTCGATTGCCCCGCCGACGAGGTCCGCATGGGTATGCGGGTGCGCGCCGCCTGGGTGCCCGAGGATCAGCGCGAACTGTCGATGGGCAGTATCAGCCATTTCAAGCCCACCGGCGAACCCGACGCCGAGTACGACACCTACCGCGACCATGTCTAGAGGATCCCGTGACTTTTCCCCGCATCGCGATCGTCGGGTTCGCCCACAGCCCGAACGTCGCCGTCACCCACGGCACCACCAACGGCGTCGAAATGCTGAGACCGTGCTTCGACAAGCTGTACGCCCAGCTCGGCATCACGCGCACCGACATCGAGTTCTGGTGCAGCGGATCATCCGATTACCTTGCCGGCCGGGCTTTCTCGTTCATCTCGGCAGTCGACTCGATCGGCGCGATGCCGCCGATCAACGAATCGCACGTCGAGATGGATGCCGCGTGGGCGCTGTACGAGGCATGGGTCAAGATCGCCACCGGTGAGGTGGATCTGGCGCTGGCCTACGGGTTCGGCAAGCCGTCCGCCGGCAATACCGATCGCACCCTCACCCTGCAGACCGACCCGTACACGGTGGCGCCGCTGTGGCCGGACGCCCGCTCGCTCGGCGCTTTGCAGGCCCGCGCCGGAATCGATTCGGGTGCGTGGACGGAGGCCGACATGGCCGCTGTCGCCGCCCGCACCTTCGGTGGGGACGCCGAGGAACTGCTCGCCGCCGACTATGTGGCCGATCCGCTTCGCGCACACGACATCGCGCCGTACGCCGACGCTGCGGGTGCGGTGATCATCGCCAGTGAGCGGCGGGCCCGTGAGCTGGTGGCGAACCCAGCGTTCATCACCGGCTGGGACCATCGCATCGACTCCCCCAACTTCGGGGCCCGTGACCTCACGCTCTCGCCGTCGACTGCGCGCGCCGGTGACACCGCGTTCGGGGACGCGTCCCGTGCGGTGGATATCGCCGAGATCAACGCGTCGTTCACCCATCAGGAATTGATCGTGAAAAATGCTTTGCGGCTGCCGGATTCGGTGCGGATCAATCCGTCGGGCGGGTCGCTGGCCGGTAATGCGCTGTTCTCGGCCGGGTTGCAGCGTATCGGGTACGCGGCGCAGGAGATCCTGACCGGCAACGCCGGTACCGCGGTGGCACACGCGTCGAGCGGGCCACTGCTGCAACAGAACATGGTGGTCACACTCGCTGGGGAGAACAGCTGATGAGCAAGAACAGAGCCGCGATCCTCGGTACCGGACAGACCAAGTACGTCGCCAAACGGCACGATGTCACGATGTCGGGAATGATCCGCGAGGCCATCGACGCCGCGCTCGCCGACGCACAGGTATCCATCGACGACATCGACGCCATCGTCATCGGCAAGGCCCCCGACCTGTTCGAGGGTGTCATGATGCCGGAACTGTTCATGGCCGAATCACTTGGTGCCGTGGGTAAACGACTCATCCGGGTGCACACCGCCGGATCGGTGGGCGGGTCGACTGCCAATGTCGCGGCGTCGCTGATCTCCGGTGGCATCCACCGGCGGGTGCTGGCGGTGTCGTGGGAGAAGCAGTCCGAATCGAACGCGATGTGGGCGTTGTCGTTGCCGGTGCCGTTCACCAAACCGGTCGGGGCCGGGGCCGGCGGATTCTTCGCGCCGCATGTGCGGGCGTACATCCGGCGATCGGGTGCGCCGATGGACACCGGTGCCATCGTCGCGACGAAGGACCGCCGTAATGGTGCGCTCAATCCCCTTGCGCACCTGCAGCAACCGGACATCACCGTCGACAAGGTGATGAGTTCGCAGATGCTGTGGGATCCGATCCGCTACGACGAGACCTGTCCGTCGTCGGACGGGGCGTGTGCGGTCGTCATCGGCGACGAGCAAGCCGCTGATGATGCTGTGGCACAGGGTAACCCCGTTGCGTGGGTCCATGCGACGGCGATGCGCACCGAACCGCTGTTCTTCGCGCACCGCAATGTGGTGAACCCGCAGGCCAGCCGCGACGCGGCCGCCGCGCTGTGGAAGGCCGGCGGGATCAGCGACCCGCTCACCGAGATCGATGCGGCGGAGATCTACGTGCCGTTCTCATGGTTCGAGCCGATGTGGCTGGAGAGTCTGGGCTTTGCTCCCGAAGGCGAAGGGTGGAAGCTCACCCAGGCCGGGGAGACGGCGATCGGCGGCAAGCTGCCGGTGAACGCGTCCGGTGGCGTGCTCTCGTCGAATCCGATCGGCGCGTCGGGCATGATCCGGTTCGCCGAGGCGGCCATCCAGGTGATGGGCAAGGCCGGAGCCCACCAGGTCGAGGGCGCCCGCAAGGCCCTCGGTCACGCGTATGGCGGTGGGTCGCAATACTTCTCGATGTGGCTCGTGGGGGCGGACAAGCCTTCGCATTGATGATTCAGTTTGTCCGCCCCCACGATCTCGGCATCACAGTGGGGGCGGACAAACCTTCGCATTGATGATTCAGTTTGTCCGCCCCCACGATCTCGGTATCACAGTGGGGGCGGACAAGCCTTCGCATTGATTCGTTCGAGGTGGTTACAACATGCGTGGATGGTCGCCGGACCCAACGCGTCCCTCGCTCCTTCGTCGCTTCGGCCTCAGGGATCAAGATGTATGGTCACCATCAACAAGCACGGCAAGATGTGTGGTCACCATCAACGATCAAGATGTGTGGTCGTGAGAGGCATCTTGATCCCTGAGGAGGGTCGCGCGAGCTTGCGAGCCGACTCGTCACGAAGGGTCCGGCGAGATGCGGCCCCCAACCGGTGAGAACCGTTCGCGGAGGGCGGCTTTGTTGACCTTGCCCATCGGGAGGCGGGGGAGGGTGTCGGTGAACTCCAGTTGTTCGGGGCATTTGAAGCGGGCCAGGCCGGCGGTGTGGCAGTAGGTACTCAGGGCGTCCAGGGTGAGCTCGGAGCCGGGGGCGAGAACCACTATGGCGCAGGTGCGTTCACCGGTACGGGAGTCAGGTAGGCCGATGACGCTGGCGTCGGCGACGGCGGAGTGCGTGAGGATGACCTCTTCGACCTCGCCGGCGGAGATGTTTTCGGCGTTGCGGATGATGATGTCCTTGCGACGGCCGTCGATGTGGATGTGTCCGAGGTCGTCGATGGATCCGAGGTCGCCGGTGCACAGCCAGCCGTCGTCGTCGAGTGCCCCGGTGTTGAGGGATTCGTCGATGTAGCCGGAGAACAGTTGTGGGCCTTTGAGTCTGAGCTCGCCGTCGACTATACGGACCTGTACTCCGGGCATGGGCGGGCCGACGGACCGGCCGACGTCGGGGTCGTCGAAGCTCTGGCTGGTGGCGACGGGGAACTCCGTCATACCCCAGGCGTCGACGACCGCACCGTTGACCCCGAACACCTCCCGGAGTTCACGTTGCACCTCTTGCGGTGTGGGTGCGCCGCCGGCGATGAAGCCGCGCAGGTTCGGGAACAGCTGCGAATTACCGTGGGCTCGCTGGGCTGCGATGTAAGCGTGGAAGAAAGGCATCGCCGAACCGAGATTGGTGCCGCCGTGCGCGGCCATCCGGTACGGGGTGACCGCCGGGTCCCAGGTGTCGAAAAGCACCAGACGGCAACCGGTTCGGAGGGCGGCGCTGAGCATGGCGACGCCGCCGATGTGCGCGAGCGGCCACGGGATGGGCAGCACCGACGAGGTGTCGGTGCGCTGGCCGTCGGTGATGCCGTTGGAGGAGGCGATCACCGATCTGTCGGTGTGCTTGACACCTTT
>NZ_JAGQTN010000213.1 GCF_020438995.1 Gordonia sp. (in: high G+C Gram-positive bacteria) | reverse complement strand
TCCCTACCGGGACGATCGCGACGCCGACCGGCTGACCGGCACGCCCGATCGCACCTTCGAGGGCGGACACCAGTAGGGTCCGGTGCGCCGAGGCTGATGACGTGGGCGTCCGCGACGGTACCGGGGCACCGACGGGCGTCGCGGTCACCGTTACCGTCGACGTCGTCACCGGCGGCGGCACGCCGTCACCACCGCCGCCGCACCCGGTCGTCGCCCCCGCCGTCATCATCAGCGCCGCGGCCGAGACCAACACGGCGCGACGACCCGGTCCGTGAAGAATTCGCATCCTCTCAGTAAATGTGAACGACGGCGTTGTTTCCGCCACGACACACCACGATCCCCCCTTCCGGGGCACAGGACATGCGGTAGGTGTCGCCGGTGATCGGACTGCTCGCGACGATCACCCGCGCCTGCCCCTTGGGACCGGCGGCCAGGTACGCGGCGCGGACGTTGACCGCGAACCCGCAGCTCGTGGGCGTGCCGGTCCCGACGCCGACATCGCTGTTGCACTGCGACGTATTGGGCGGCGGTCCGGGGTCCGTCGTTGTGGTCTGCACCTGCGTGTCCTGCGTGGGCGTCACGGTCGTGGTGACCAAGGCCGTCGACTTCCCTTCCTGTGAGCCGTCTCCGGAACCCTTGCTCAGCAACAGAAAACCGCCCACTGCGAGCAGACCGACGAGCGCCACGGCGATGATGCCGATGATCGGGATCAGCATATTGCGGTCACGTCCGCCACCGGACGGCCGATAGCCTTGCGGCCCTGTCCGATACGGACTCGCGGCGGGAACATAAGGTCCGGTGCCCTGCGGCCCGGTGCCGTATGGCGCGCCACCGTAGGGACCGGTCCCCTGCGATGCCGCGAACTGCTGGGACGGGCCGTAGGGGGTGGTGCCCGAGGCAGGCGCACCCGACCCGAAGCCCGCAGTGCCCGGACCCGCACCCGGTCCTGTTGGATACTTCTGCGCGCCAAACGGATTCGACCCGGGAGGAATCGTTGCGGAATAGCCGGGCCCCGAGTGATCGAGCCCCGAGTGATCCGGCCCCGACAGCGCGGCACCGCGGATCTGTGTCTGCTGGTACTGCTCGGCACCGTAGCCAGGTGGTGCCGCAACCGGCGGGGGCACCTGCCCCGGACCGGCGAGCGCGGCCCGGCACGCGTGAGCCAGGTCGCGGCCCGTGGCGTACCGGCGTGCCGGGGCTGTGGCCAGTCCCGTCTCGATGACGGTGTCGAAACTTGCCGGAACTCCCGCCTTGACGGTGCTGACCCGCGGCGGGGCGTCGAAAAGCGCGGCCCTGATCGCCGAACTGACAGTGCTCGCCGGATGCGGCACCCGCCCCGTCAGGCATTCGAAGAGCACGCACGTCAACGCGTAGATGTCACAGGCCGCCGTGATGGGGGTGTTCTCGAACATCTCCGGCGCCATGTAGGCCAGCGACCCGATCGCGCTACCGGCCTGGGTGAGCCGGGTGTCGTCACCGGCGTGCGCGATACCGAAGTCGACGAGATGGGCGAAGTCGTTGTCGGACAACAGGATATTTTCCGGCTTGACGTCGCGGTGCACCAGTCCGTCGCGATGGGCCGCGTCGAGCGCGGCGGCGACCTGCTCGACGATGGCGACCGCCCGCTCCGGGCTCAGTGCTCCCCCGTCCCGCAGCACGGCGCGCAGGTCCTTGCCGTCCACCAGGCGCATGTCGAGGTACAGCACGCCGTCGATCTCGCCCCAGTCGTGAATGGGGATGATGTGCGGCTCACCGAGGCGCGCCACCACCTGTGACTCGCGGCGGAATCGTTGCTGATAGGTCGGATCGGCGGCCTGGCCCTGCGACAGGATCTTCAGCGCGACGAAGCGGTCCTTGGCGGTGTCGTACGCGCGATACACCTCGCCCATACCGCCGCGGCCGATGAGTTCGTCGAGGCGATAGTGCCCGAACATGCTTCCCGCCCGATTCTGCCCAGTCATGCGCTCAGCATATTCACGGACTCGGACATTCGAGGCGTCAGCCGCAAAGCCCGTCCGGTTGATCGACGCCCAGGGGCGAATCCGACGCCTCTGTACCGCCGGCGTCAGTGATCACGCCGCGAACGCCACCGGTCCATGCCCAGGAACACCAGCACCAGTTGCCGTTCGACCCGGTCGATCACCTCGCGCTCCAGACCTCTGCCCCGATAGTCGCTGTCGAGGTACTCCGCGACCGAGGTCAGCATGATCGTCACGATCAGATCGGCGACCATTTCCAGATCTTCGGCGTCCCAGGCCGACAGATCCGGCAGCCGGGCCAGGTCGATCGCCAGTTCCTTGGCGAACAACCGGCGTTCGGTGTCGATGGCGCGCCGGACCTCGGTGACGCCACCGTGTTGTTCGCGGATCAGGAAGCGGAACGCCGATTCGTCCTCTCTGACCTGGTTGAACAGGATGTCGATCGACGTACGTACAGTGGGCAGCGCCTGCCGGGCGGCGAGGTCGCGACGACCGTCGCGCAAGGTGCGGCGCAGCACCCGCATCGAATCCTCGACGAGGGTGACGCCCAGGTCCTCCATCGACGCGAAATGCCGGTAGAACGCGGTGGGAACGATACCCGCGCCCCGCGCCACCTCACGCAGGCTGATGCTGGCGAAGCTGCGCTCGGACACCAGGTCGAGCGTGGTGTCGAGCAGCGCCTGACGCGTGCGGCTCTTGCGGTCGGCGCGACTCTCGGCGTCGGCGCGTTTGGGGTCGGCACGTGCGGCGCCTGCGCGCGTGGAAGCCGGGCGGGAGGTGCCGCCCCCGTCACCATCGCCCGATTCGGCACGCCGCCCACGCGATGTGCGGGTCGAGTTTCCGGTACGGGTCACGCAGTCGAGTCTAAGTCGTGCCGCGCGGCCACGACGACACCGCCCACGTCAAGCGCCTCCGGGTCGATCGGCGCATACACCACAGGGCGTGACAGCACTCACATCGGTTCGCACTTGACCACCACACCGGTACATGTGCCACACTCATTCGTGTACAGATGTTCACTCAAAAACGAGAACACGCCCATTCTCGCGAACACAGAACGAACGGAGAGCCCCCGATGAGTATTCGACTTCCCAAGCTTGTCGGTTCGATCGTGGAGGCCGCCCTCACACCGCATCCGGTGGACAGCTACCTCGAACTGGTCGACCCCAGCCTCACCTGGCGCGACGTGCGCGCCACGGTCGTCGGCGTCAGCCGCCCCACCGAGCGCACAGTGCGCCTCTCGCTCCGCCCGACCCGCCAGTGGAAAGGCCACAAAGCAGGCCAGTACCTGCAGCTCAGCGTCGTCATCGACGGAGTCCGGCACAGCCGCTGCTACTCGCCGGCCAACGCCTCGGCGGGTGCCTGGAGCCCCATCGAACTGACCATCACCGCCCACGACGACGGCTTCGTCTCCACCTACCTGCGGGACAACGCCCGCGAGGGAATGGTGCTCGGCGTCTCGCAGGCACAGGGCGAGTTCGTCCTACCGGCGCAGCTGACATCGGCGGTCTTCATCAGCGGCGGCAGCGGAGTTACACCTGTACTCTCAATGCTGCGTACACTGGTCGCCAAGAAGTTCACCGGACCCGTCACCTTCCTGCACTACGCCCGCACCCCCGCCGACGTGTCCTACCGAGCCGAGCTCGCCGCCCTGGCCGCCGCCAACGGCATCGACCTGCGGCTGTTCTACACCCGCGGCGACGCCGAAAACCCCGGTGAGCACTTCACCGCGGCCCACCTCGAGGACATCGACGGATTCGCCGACGCCGACCTGTTCGTCTGCGGCCCGCCCGCACTCATGGACGCGGTCACCGCGCACGTCACCGACGCCGGACTCACCAACAACGTCCATTCCGAGGCATTCGTGCTCGCCGCCCCGATCGCGGTCGACCCCAACGAACCCATCACCGGCGAACTGTCCTTCACCAAGGCCGGCAGCAACGCCACCAACGACGGACGCACCATCCTCGACCAGGCCGAATCCGCCGGCCTCAAACCCGCATCCGGCTGCCGGATGGGCATCTGCTTCTCCTGCACCGCGGTCAAGAAGACCGGCTGCACCCGCAACGTCCTCACCGGCGAACTCAACACCGAAGCCGACGCCCAGATCCAGATCTGCGTCAACGCCCCGGTCGGCGACGTCGACATCGAACTCTAGTAACTAAAACCCATCGATTTCACGGAGGTAGCCATCATGGCAACGCCCATCATTGCGTTCCGCAAGCCCAACTCATTCCGCAAGCCCGTCGCCGACACCGCTCCTGCCGACACCACGCCCGCCGGCGACGACCGCATCACTGAGATCAACCTGACCTTCGAGCAGGTCGAGGCACTCGGCCGCGAACTCGACGAACTACGGGCCCGCGTCGTCGCAGACCTCGGCCAGAAGGACCGCGACTACCTGTACAACATCGTCCGCGTGCAGCGCGGCCTCGAAGTCGGCGGCCGAGGCCTGCTGTACCTCGGCTTCCTGCCGCCCGCGTGGATCGCCGGCGTCGCCGCGCTGTCGGCGTCGAAGATCCTCGACAACATGGAAATCGGCCACAATGTGATGCACGGCCAGTACGACTGGATGCGCGAGGACAACTACAACTCGCGAGAATTCGAGTGGGACAACGTGTGCCCCGGCGACCAGTGGAAGCACAGCCACAACTACCTGCACCACACGTTCACCAACATCGTCGACATGGACCGCGACATCGGCTACGGCGTCCTGCGCATGTCCCGCGACCAGGATTGGAACCCCTACTACCTGGGCAACCTGGCCTACGCGACCGCGCTGATGCTGCTGTTCGAGTGGGGCGTCATGCTGCACGACCTCGAAGCCGACAACCTGATCGCAGGCAAGCGCAAGTGGTCCGACGTCAAGCATCTGGCCAAGGGCATGTGGCGCAAGGCCCGCAAGCAGGCACTCAAGGACTACATCGTGTTCCCGGTCCTGACCGGCCCGCTGTTCGTGTCCACCCTGCTCGGCAACGCCACCGCCAACATCGTGCGCAACATCTGGGCGTACTCGATCATCTTCTGCGGCCACTTCCCCACCGGCACGCAGACCTTCACCAAGGAGGAGTGCGAGAACGAGACCCGCGGCCAGTGGTACCTGCGGCAGATGCTGGGTTCGGCCAACATCGACGGCGGCACCCTGTTCCACATCATGAGCGGCAACCTGAGCCACCAGATCGAACACCACCTGTTCCCCGACATCCCCGCCAGCCGGTACCCGGCGATGGCCGTCGAGGTCCGGGAGATCTGCGAACGCTACGGTCTGCCCTACAACACCGGCTCGTTCCGGCATCAGCTGTGGTCGACCTGGACCAAGATCGCCAAGCTGTCGATGCCCAACTCCTGGACCCGCGACGACGACGACATCGTCGTCAACATCGAACGCAAGAAGGAAGCCGCAGCCTGATCGGTTGCGCCACGCTCACAACCGCCCTCCACCGCACCTGCTCGACGCGGTGGAGGGCGGTATCGTCGTGACACCGGCATCATCGAAGAGAGGGACTCACATGGTCGACCGCCTCGAACGCAACAAGGACATGATCCAGGAACTGGTCGAATCCACCGCCGTCCACGTGGGCTCGATCACCACCATCATCACCAAGGCCGTCGCCGACGTCGCCAGGGAGGTCGGCGACATCATCACCGACGGCTTCGAGATGCGTGAGGCCGCGAAACTGGCCAAACAGGACGAGTCGCGCCGCGTTGTCGACGCCGACGACCCCGAACTCGACGACTACACCGATGTCCCCGGTACCGACGCCGCGGACGCCGCGCTGACCGAGGATCCCCTCGAGGTACCCACCCTCGACGCCGAGATCGTCGACCCGCCCGCCCTCGACGTATCGCCCGAGCAGCAACAATCACGCTGACCACAACGCTGTTGTTCCTGCGCCGCCCCGGCTAGTCTCACCCGGTGGCGTCCTCCGTGTTCACCTTCCCCAACCCGGTCAACGACTACGCGGCCCGCTCCACAGCGGGACTGGTCGTGGTGCTGGCCGTGGTCACCATCATCGTCGATCATCCGGTGCTGTACGCGGTGCTCGCCCTGGGCTTCGCGTTGCGCGTAATGTCCGGGCCCACGCTGTCGCCGTTCGGCCAGCTGTCGGTGCGGTTCATCGTGCCCAAGATCTGGCGCAAGACCAAGCTGGTGCCGGGCCCGCCGAAACGATTCGCCCAAACCATCGGACTCGTCCTCACCACGGTCGCGCTGATCCTGAGTCTGGCCGGTGCGGGTGTCGCCGCCCAGATCACCGTCGGCCTCGTCGTGGTCGCGGCCACGCTCGAAGCTGTTCTCGGCTTCTGCCTCGGCTGCACGATCTTCGGCTTCCTGCAGCAGCGCGGCGTTATCCCCGAGTCGGTGTGCGAGGCCTGCAACAACATCAACCTGCGAACGGCGTGACGCGACCGGCCATCGTGATCCCTGAAGGCCGAAGTGAGGTAAGAGCGAGGGTCTCGAAGGGTCCGTTGACCTTCCGACACCTCACCGGAGCACCTCGGAACGAGCGGGTTCGAGACACGGTCGGCTCGCAAGCTCGCCCGACAGCTCCTCAGGGATCAAGAAGGGGCAACCGACCGAGGGCGATGCCGTCGAGGATGTCGTGTTCGCTGACCACGAGTTCGGTGATCCCCGCACGCCCGGAAAACTCCCGCGCCAGTTGCATGGTGACCAGCGAACCGCCGCCGATGACGTCGACGCGGCCCGGATGCATCGGGCCGAGTTCGGCGCGATCAGCCCTCGTCATCGCGATCAGCCGCTCGCATACGGAGTTCAGGTCGGGCAGCGAGATACGGGACAGGTGGATTACGTCGGAATCGTATTCGGGCAATCCCATCCCGATAGCCGACAGCGTGGTCATGGTGCCGGCCACCCCCACCCAGGTCCGCGCCTGTTCGACGGGAACCGCGGCAAATGCCTGAGCCAGCCTCTCCGACGCGAATTCTGTTGCGGCAACTAGCTCTTCGGCCGTGGGTGGGTCCGAGTACAGAGCACGTTCGGTGAGCCGGACGCAACCGATGTCGGCCGAGTAGGCCGCCCGCACGCCATCGGCGTCGCCGAGCACCACCTCCGTGGAGCCGCCACCGAGATCGGTGACCACGAAAGGTCCCGCAGCCGGATCCAACTCGCCGACGGCCCCACGGAACGACAGCCTCGCCTCCTCGTCGCCGGTGATCACCTCGGCCACCGCACCCGGCACCACCCGGCCCAGCAATCGCGCCGTCATCGCGAAGAAGTCGTCACGGTTGGCCGCGTCTCGGGTCGCCGATGTGGCCACCATCCGGACCCGTTGCACGCCTTGGGAAATCATCACCTCGACGTAGTCGGCGAGCGCGACGCGGGTACGTTCGATCGCTTCGTCGAGGAATCTGCCGGTCGCGTCGACACCCTCGCCGAGACGCACCACCCGCATCTCGCGGTGCAGGTCGATAAGACGACCGGACTCGTCGGGCCGCGCCACGAGCAAGCGGATCGAATTGGTACCGCAATCCACGGCCCCGACGATCGCGGACCGCTCAGTCATCGGTGATACCCGGCCAGTCGGCGGGAATCGCGGTGCCCGACAAGCCGTTCCGGCCGGCCAAAGCCACCGCCTCGTCGCCGAAAGGATTCAGCCCCGGCCCCTTCGCCAGCGAATGAGCGATGAGCACGTGCAGGCATTTGACGCGGTCGGGCATGCCGCCACCGGAAAAGTCGGTGCCGAGGGATTCGATGGCGTCACGCTCGGCCAGGAACGATTCGTGCGCGCGGCGGTATGCCGCGGCAACCTCCGGCTCGGCTTCCAGGCGCGCGGTCATATCCCGCATCACCCCCGCCGATTCGAGGCGGCTCGCTTCGGCAGTCAGCCGCGGATCGGTCAGGTAGTACAGCGTCGGAAACGGGGTGCCGTCGGGTAGCCGGGGCGCGGTCTTGACCACCGCAGGAACACCATCGGGGGTGTAGTAGGCGATCTCGATGACACCTCGCGGTTCACGGCCGAGCTGACGTGCGACGACGTCCAGGTCGGCCTGCGATGCGCTCACTTCTTCGGCGGTGTGGCCACCGCTTGCCAGAGATTGGAGTACCACGGGTTGTCGGCATGTTCGGCGGCCTTGCGTTCGGCGGCCTTCCGGGCATCATCGCCCGGGTACATCATCACCACGGCCTTCTCTCCCGGATACACAAAATGCAGACGCTCCCGGGCCTGCGCTTCGATGTAGGCGGGATCGTTCTGCTCGTTGATCTTCTGCTCATAGTAGGCGATCTGTTTGCGCAGCTCCGAGTTCGATGCCGACAGCCGCGCGAACTCGGACCGGTCGGACATCGAATTGCGCAGCGGCGCGGACAACGTGAGTGCCACCGCGATCGCGGCGACGATCACAATCATCGCCATACCGATCGTCCGATTGGACCACCGATTCGTCAGCCCGGCCAGCCGGTCCACCACGCTATGTTTGCGCCCCGACGCCGCAGACCTCGACCTCCGGCTCGACCCGCGGCCCCGCGACGACTTCGCCGAGCCGGACGTCTTCGGCGCCCTGGTCTTGGTCCCACCTGCGTCTGCTCCCCCGGCCTTCACACCGGACGAGCCGTCGGGTTCCGTGCCGTCCGAGTCCTCGTCCGAGTCGCCCGGCTCAGCGGCTGTCCGGGTACCCCGGTCCAGCGGCGCGAGACGAGAGCGTCCGGTGCCGCGCGGCGGCGGATAGTCGCCGGACTGGTTGAACACTTCGGTGAGATCGTGCTCGCCGGAATCGGTGAGTTCGTCGACGTCGAACGGTATGGCCGAGCGCCGCTCGGTGACCGACGCCGACGGACGCGACACCGACGGACGCGAACGGGCGGACCGTCGCGCCCGCGTGGCACGCCGATCCGCCCGTCTGCCCTCTGATGCCATAGGGCCTAGCTAATCATGAACCTGCCGAAAACCGGGGGAAGGCAGCGTCACCGGCGTAGCGTGCCGCATCGCCCAGACCCTCCTCGATGCGCAGCAGCTGGTTGTACTTGGCGACGCGCTCGCTGCGGGCGGGGGCACCGGTCTTGATCTGGCCGCTGCCCACGGCGACGGCGAGATCGGCGATGGTGGTGTCCTCGGTCTCGCCCGAGCGGTGACTCATCATCGTCTTGTAGTTGGAGAAGTGGGCCAGCTCCACCGCATCGAGAGTCTCGGTGAGGGTGCCGATCTGGTTGACCTTCACCAGCAGCGCGTTGGCAATGCCCTTCTCGATGCCCAGGGCGAGGCGTTCGGGGTTGGTGACGAACAGGTCGTCGCCCACCAGCTGCACCTTGTCGCCGATGGCTGCGGTGAGGTTGGCCCAGCCGTCCCAGTCGTCCTCGGCGAAGGCGTCCTCGATCGAGACGATCGGGAAGTCGGCGACGAGCTTCTCGTAGTACGGGACGAGATCGTCGCTGGAGAGCTTCTTGCCTTCCAGGGAGTACACGCCGTCGGCGAAGAATTCGGTGGACGCGGCGTCGAGGGCGATCGCGATGTCGGTGCCGAACTTGAATCCGGCCTTCGCGACGGCCTCGCCGATGACGGCGATCGCGGCGTCGGTGCCCGGCAGGTCGGGGGCGAAACCACCCTCGTCACCGAGTGCGGTGTTCAGGCCCTGCTTGTGCAGCACCGACTTGAGCGCGTGGTACACCTCGGCGCCCCACTGCAGCGATTCCTTGAAGGTGCTCGCGCCGATCGGGGCGATCATGAACTCCTGGAAGTCGATGCCGTTGTCGGCGTGCTCGCCACCGTTGATGATGTTCATCATCGGCACCGGCAGGATCCGGGCGTTGGGACCGCCGACGTAGCGGTACAGCTCCAGGTCGGCCGACTGCGCGGCCGCCTTCGCCACGGCCAGCGACACACCCAGGATCGCGTTCGCACCGAGCCGGCCCTTGTCGGGGGTGCCGTCGGTGTCGATGAGCACCTGGTCGACCAGACGCTGTTCGGTCGCGTCCAGTCCGGCACCCACTACCGCGGGCCCGAGATCGTCGAGCACGCCGCGGACCGCCTTGGTCACGCCCTTGCCGTTGTACCGGCTACCGCCGTCACGCAGTTCGACGGCCTCGTGCTCGCCGGTCGAGGCACCCGAAGGAACCGCCGCGCGGGTGAGCGTGCCGTCGTCGAGAAGAACCTCGACCTCGACGGTCGGGTTGCCACGCGAGTCCAGAATCTCGCGCGCGCCTACCTGATCGATGATTGCCACAGTCACGCCCCTATCGGTGAACTAAATGCCGGCACGCTCGACGTACCGGCGCGGGATGTCCAAAAGCCTAGTTGACGACGCCGGTAGCCGGGCACCGACACGGTCGCGGGCCGGTGAGCGCTGCGGACCTGATGGTGTGCGCGTGGTCAGTACCTCACGTTGATCGAGTAGGCGTTCGCGTGGTCGCGGACGTCGAGCACGTACTGCCGGGAGTTGTTGTAGACGCGGACCGCGCGCTCCCAGCCTTCCGGGGTGGTCATGTCCCCGTGCGCGGAAACGCACAGGTAGCGGGCCGCCGACAGCGCCGCGTCGTCGAGGTTGTCGGGGCTCGCCTTCCCGTCGCCGTTCGCGTCGACGCCGTAGCGCTGCCAGGTCTCGGGGATGAACTGAAACGGACCCATCGCCCTGTCGTAGGTCGCGTCGCCGTCGAGTCGGCCGCCGTCGGTGTCGGTGATCTTCAGGTTTCCGCGCGTCCCGTCGAGCGCGACCCCACGGATATGGGGTGAGGTGTCACCGTCGGCGGCGATCCTGGCGCCCCGATGGCGACCGTGTTTGCTCTCGACGGCCGCGATCCCGGCCAGGGTGGTCCAGCCGATCCCGCATTCGGGATGTTGCTGGCGCTGGATCTCGGCTGCGTTCCCATACGCGGTCAGCGCGGTGGCCGGGATCCGGGTGGATTTCGCGATCGGCGCGGCCCAGTCGGCGAGCAGGTCCGCGGTTCGCCCCGGGGCGTTGATGTCGATGTACGGCTGAGGAGTTCCCACGCCGGGCGGCTCGCTGTCGGGTATGTCGGGCCGCGACGGGAGACTCAGGCACGCGGTCGTTCCCAGAGCCACTGCCATCACGACCAGGATCGCGGCGGTCACCGCCGCGGGTGAGCGGCCGGCTGGCCGAACTGAGGACACCCTTAGAAACACCCACGGATTCCTCCGGCTTTCGGCTACCTTCTTCACTCATGACCCCCACTTCACCCATCGCAGCACCCGGAACGTGATCCCGGTGGGCGTGAATACCCATCCGGGTGCGCCCAAAGTCCTTATCGTCAGTTCAACTCCCGGGTCCCCCCTTCCGGTTCCCGACCGCCGAGGATTACCGTAGGCGTGGTTAGCCTCACCGAATCCAACCGTCTCCGGGTCGCAACGGTGGTGCGCACAGCAAAGGACCAGCATGAACCTGCTTCTCGCGGATGGGCCCTCGGTCGGCTCGCAACTGTTCGGCAGCGCCCTCATCGGAGTTCGCGAAGGTCTCGAAACGGGCATTGTCGTCATGGTCCTCATCGCATTCCTGATCAAATCGGACCGTCGGGACGCATTGAAATGGGTGTGGGCCGGGGTCGCCCTCGCGGTGGCGATGACCCTCGGTGCGTTTCTGATCATTCATCTGGGTACTTCGACGATCAGCAATTTGACCGCCGAATTGATCGCCGGAATCGCTTCGCTGGTCGCCGTGGTGATCGTGACCACGATGATTCTGTGGATGAGCAAGGCCTCGGTGCACATTTCCTCGGACCTGAAATCGGGAATGACCGACGCACTGGTGCGCGGCGGTCCGGCGGTGATGGGTCTGGCCTTCCTCGCCGTGGGCCGGGAAGGCTTCGAGACCGCGTTGCTGATGGTGGGCTACGCCGAAAGTGTGTCGGGCGGGCTGTGGCCACTGATCGGGCTGGTCCTCGGGGTCCTGATCGCCATCGCCCTCACGGTGCTCATCTACCGCGGTGCCATCCATCTCGACTTTCACAAGTTCTTCTTCTACACCGGGCTTTTCCTCATCCTGGTCGCCGCGGGAATCCTGTCGTACGGGGTGCGGGCCCTGCAAACCTATGGATGGCTGCCCGGGATCGATTCGATGGCGTTCGATTTCTCCGCACACTACGACCAGTCCTCGTGGTACGGAACACTTCTGGCCGGAATCTTCAACTTCCGGCCAGATCCCACCGTGTTACAGGTGATCGCGTGGTCGGTGTATCTGGTCGTGGTGCTCGTATTGTTCGTGCGAGCCAATCGACGCCCAGCGGCCAAGCACGCACCCGCGGGCAGCACCTCCCCCGACTCTGATCCCCCGTCACAAGCCCCGGCCGCATCCGGTGCCGGTATCTGAAAGGAATCCATGGTGATTCAACGCATTGCCAAACCCGCCGCGTTCATCTCGCTCGCGGTGGCCACCCCCCTGATCCTCGCCGGATGTACCGACAAAGCCGACGAGGACGCCATCAAGGTCACCTCAACCAAGACCGAATGTGACCTCGACAGCACCGAGGCGCAGACCGGAGACGTCGACTTCTCCGTCACCAACAACGGCACCAAGGTGACCGAGTTCTACGTGTACGGCAACAACAACCGGGTTCTCGGCGAGGTCGAGAACATCGGCCCCGGCGTCACCGGCAATCTGACCGTCGAGATCACCGACCCGGGCACCTACACCGTCGCCTGCAAACCGGGCATGGTGGGCTCGGGCATCCGCAAGGAACTCAAGGTCACCGGCGACAAGAAGGAGAAGTCGCAGGCACCGGCCGACGTCAACGCCGCCCGCGAACGGTACTTGGACTACGTGCGCGGCCAGCTCGACGGCCTCGTCGCACAGGTCACCGACTTCACCAACAAGGTCAAGAGCGGCGACCAGGACGGCGCCCGCGCCATGTTCGGCCAGGTGCGCACCTTCTACGAGCGCATCGAGCCGGTCGCCGAGTCGTTCCCCGACCTCGACCCCAAGATCGACATGCGCTGGGACGACACCGAGGGCGGCAAGACCGAGTTCACCGGCTTCCACCGCATCGAACGTTTCCTGTGGCCCCCGCAGGCCGCGGAGATCGGTGACAAGCCCGGCCAGATCTCGCCCGACGACGCCGCCGACGCCAAGGCCAAGGACAACGCGGAGGCGATCGCCGCGATCGCCGACGGCCTGCTCAAAGACGTCACCGCCCTCAAGGACGAACTCGGCAAGTCCGACTTCAGCTTCGAGACCCGTATGTTCGTCGCGGGCCCGCAGGCACTGATCGACGAGGTCGCCGCCACCAAGGTCGACGGCGAAGAGGACCGCTACTCGCACACCGACCTGTGGGACTTCGCCGCCAACGTCGACGGCTCGGAGACGCTGATCGCCGAACTACAGCCGATCATCGCCGGCAAGGACCAGGCGCTCATGGACAAGATCACCGAGCAGTTCAACGGTCTGCGCGCCACGCTCGACAAGTTCCGCGAAGGCGACGGCTACGTCACATACACCAAGGTGACCGCCGAGCAACGCAAGGAATTCTCCAACCAGATCGACGCGCTGTCGGCGTCGCTGTCGAAGGTGCCCGGTCTCGTTCTCAACTAGTAGTCCGACAATCAGTAGTCCGACACCGCGGAGTGTCGCTGTCATCCGGGTGTGACAGCGACACTCCGCATCGGTCGTCACCAGCCCGGTGCGCAGCAACTCAGGAGAAGCCATGACCGACGACCAGTCCTCACCGCCGGAGGTGCCGGAGGCGAAAGCACCCGAGGGCGGCCACCGGGGTAACGGTGTGTCGCGCCGCAAGGTGATCGCGGGTGCGGGCGTCGGTGTGGCCGCAGTCGCCGCGACCGGATTCGCCGTCGGCCGGACCACTGCCCCCGACGACGGTCCGTCGGGCGATCAGGTCGTCCCGTTCCGCGGGCAGCATCAGGCGGGCATAATCACCGCAGCCCAGGACCGGCTGCATTTCGCGAGCTTTGATGTCATCACCGACAAACGCGACGAACTCGTCGCCATGCTCAAGGGATGGACCGCGGCGGCCGAACGGCTCACCCACGGAGACGAGACCACGCCCGGCGGCGCGGTCGGCCTCGGCGATTACACTCCCCCGTCCGACACCGGTGAGGCACTCGGTCTCACGTCGGCACATCTGACCCTGACGATCGGCTTCGGGCCGAGCCTGTTCGGGCCGACGTCGGTGAATCCCAAGCAGCGCGACCGATTCGGGCTCGCTGCCCGCAAACCCACCGGGTTCGACGAACTCCCGATGTTCGCCGCGGAGAAGATCGAGACCTCACGCTCCTACGGCGACATCTGCGTTCAGGCGTGCGCCGACGACCCTCAGGTGGCGGTCCACGCCATCCGCAACCTCGCCCGGATCGGGATGGGTGTGGTGGCGGTGCGCTGGTCGCAGCTCGGCTTCGGCCGCACCGCGTCGACCTCGACTTCGCAGGCCACTCCGCGAAACCTGTTCGGGTTCAAGGACGGAACCAACAACCTGCACGCCGAGGAACCCGAACTGCTCGACAAATGGGTGTGGGTCGACAAGGCTGACAATCCGCCTGCCGCACAGTGGATGACCGGTGGAACCTACCTGGTGGCCCGCCGCATCCGCATGGACATCGAGCCGTGGGACCGGGCCAATCTGCTCGAACAAGAACAGATCGTCGGACGCCTCAAGGGCAACGGCGCACCGCTGGGCCAGCACAAGGAATTCGACGAACCCGACTTCGACATCACCTCGTACGGTGTCCCGTTGATTCCCAAGGATGCTCACGTGCGGCTGGCGCACGAGAAACACATCGGCGTGCGGCTGCTGCGCCGCGGTTACAACTTCACCGACGGCTCGGACGGCTTCGGCCACCTCGACGCAGGCCTGTTCTTTATCGCGTTCAACCGCAACACCGCCAAGCAGTTCGTCCCGATGCAGCAAGAGCTGTCCCGCAAGGACGCGATGACCGAATACCTGATCCCCAACGCCTCAGCCACATTCGCCATCCCGCCCGGCTTGGGCAAGGACGAATACTGGGGCCAGCGTCTTTTCGAGGGCTGACCCAGGAGCCTCAACTCACCGGCCCCTTCGAGACGCGTCGGCTCGCAAGCTCGCGCGACGCCCTCAGGGATCAAGAAGGCCAACCGCCCCCAGGTCAAAGCAACCAACCCCCTTGACCAGGATCAAGACGGCCGACCGGCCTCACCACACCGAAGCGACAATCGTCTCGAACCCCGAGGCCAAAGCAACCAAACTTCTTGATCCCCGAGACCGAAGGGACCAATCTTCTTGATCCCTGAGGCCGAAGCGACGAAGGAGCGAGGGTCGCGAAGGGTCCGGTGACCTTTCGACACCTGACGCCACCCCCTCGAACCCTAACCCCCGTCGAGGATTCCCCGTTCCGTCAACGCACCGACGATCCGTTGAGCGAGGTCGTTGATGTCGGCGCCGGTGGTGTCGAATCTCAGGTCCGGATTCTCTGGCTTCTCGTACGGAGCGTCGACGCCGGTCAGACCGCGCAACGTCCCCTCGCGAGCACGTTTGTAGAGCCCCTTGGGATCTCGGCGTTCGCATTCGGAAACCGGTGTCGCCACATGCACTTCCACGAAGTCGAGGTCGGCGGCGTCATGGAGTTCGCGCGCGATCTCCCGGTCCGACCGCAGCGGCGAAACGAGCGAGGCGATCGCGATCACCCCGGAGTCGGCGAACAGTCGCGCCAGATGTCCTACGCGCCTGATGTTCTCGGCGCGGTCACCGGGTGAGAAGCCGAGGTCGTCGGAGATGCCGTGACGGATATTGTCACCGTCGAGCAGATACGCGACCCGGCCTTGCGTGACCAGGAGCCTCTCCAGCGCGACCGCCAGCGTGGATTTGCCGGAGGCCGGCAGCCCCGTGAGCCATACCGTGGCTCCGCGCTGACCGGTCTTGCGCCACCGTTCATTCCGGGCCAGCGAACTCGGGTGCCATTTGATGTCGTTGCGAGTTGCCTTACCGGGCACCACCTCCCGCGCGTCCTTGATGGTCCCCGCGGCCACCGTCTCATTCGACGCCTCGTCGATGAGGACGAATGCGCCGCCGTCGCGGTTCTCGGAGTACTTGTCCGCCAGCACCACCGACGACGTACGCAAGGTGACGGTGCCGATGTCGTTGAGTTCCAGCGAACTCGGGCCCACCTGCTCGATGAGGCTGTCCGGATCCAGGCGCCGGTCGAGTGACTGTACCGTGGCTCGCACCGTCGTCGTACCGTGTTTGAGTGCCACGCGGTCTCCGGCGTGCAGCGGCTTCTCGGCCAGCCAGCACACCGTGGCCTCCAGTTCACGGGCCACGACCGGCAGGTGTGCGTCCTCGGCGGCACTGACGATCACGTCACCGCGACCCACATCGATGTCGTCGGCGAGTTGCACCGACACCGACAGTCCCGCAACGCCTGTCGTGCGCGCGGCGTCGAGCGTGTCGAGCGCGGTGACGATACTGCGGCTACCGGACGGCAGGACCGCGATCTCGTCGCCCACCGCAATGGTGCCGGCGACGACGCGGCCGCTGTAGACACGCCGATGCGCAGCGCTGGGTCGCGACGCGTACTGCACCGGCAGCCGCAATTCCCGGGCCTGCGGCGACGGAGCCGAAAGTTCTATGCTTTCAAGGAATTCCAGTAGCGTCGGACCGGTGTACCAGGATGTCGACGGCGAACGGTGCACCACATTGTCGCCGCGGCGGGCAGCGACCGGTATCGCGGTGATCTCGTCGATGCCTACTTGCAGCGCCAACTCGTCCAGATCCGCCTTCACCGCGGCGAACCGTTCTCCGGAGAAATCCACCAGATCGATCTTGTTGACCGCGGCCACCACATGCTTGATGCCGACGAGCGAGGCGATCCGCGCATGCCTGCGGGTCTGTCGCTGCAGACCGTGCTGGGCGTCGACAAGCACCACCGCCACATGGGCATTCGATGCCCCGGTGAACGTATTGCGGGTGTACCGCTCGTGGCCGGGGGTGTCGGCGAGTACGTAGCTGCGGGTGTCAGTGGAGAAGAACCGGTACGCGACGTCGATGGTGATGCCCTGTTCGCGTTCGGCCCGCAATCCGTCCGAGAGGGCGGCCAGGTCGAGTTGCCCGTCGTCACCGGTCACCGACTCGATGTGGTCGGTGGGCAGAGAGCCGGTGTCGTGCAGGATCCGGCCGATCAGGGTGGATTTGCCGTCGTCGACGCTGCCGACCGTCGCCAGCCGCAGGAACTGCCGGTTGGCCGCCGGATGCGGAACGGGCTGATCTGTCACGGTCATCAGAAGTATCCTTCGCGTTTACGGTCTTCCATTGCGGCACTGGAGGTTCGGTCGTCGGCCCGGGTTTCACCGCGTTCGGAGACCGTCGCCTCGGATACCTCGGCGATGATCTCGGGCAGGGTGGTTGCGGTGGAGCGGACCGCGCCGGTTATGGTCAGGTCGCCGACGGTGCGGTAGCGCACCCATTCGTTGTTCACGGTCTCCCCCGGCCGCGGATGAGTGAACGGCGAGACAGTCAGCAGAATCCCGTCGCGTTCGAAGACATCACGCTGCGAGGCGAAGTAGATCGGCGGCAGATCGATGTTCTCCAGTTCGATGTAGCGCCAGATGTCGAGCTCGGTCCAGTTCGACAGCGGGAACACCCGCACCGATTCGCCCTGCCGGATTCGGCCGTTGTAGATCGACCACGGCTCGGGACGCTGTGCGCGCGGATCCCACTGCCCGAATTCGTCACGGAAACTGAACACCCGCTCCTTGGCGCGGGCCCGGTCCTCGTCGCGGCGAGCACCGCCGAAAGCCGCGTCGAAACCGTACTTTTCGAGGGCGTCGAGCAGGGTGCGGGTCTGCAGCCTGTTCCGCGAACCCGACGGATCGGTGGACTCGGCGACGCGACCGGTGTCGATGGATTCCTGCACCGACGCGATGATCAGCCGGATACCGTCCGGTCGCGCCGTGGTCGGGGTGACCCGTTTGTCACGGAACGCGATCACCTCGCTGAAATTGTGGCCGGTGTCCACATGCAGGATCGGGAACGGCAGTGGGTGCGGCCGGAAAGCCTTCTCCGCCAGGTGCAGCAGCACGATCGAGTCCTTGCCGCCGGAGAACAGCAGTACGGGACGTTCGAGTTCGGCCACCACCTCGCGAATGATGTGCACCGCCTCGGCCTCCAGAACCCGCAGTGCGGGAACGTGTTCGACGTCCTCGGCGAGGGCGGGCTCGGGTACGGACGGGGCGGTCTCGACGGTCATAGCGGGTATCCGTTTCGTTCGGCGTCGGCTCGGTAGCGCGTGACCCATTCCTTGGAACGCGCATTGGACTGAGGTTTGAGCGGTGCCGGCGGGGCGAGTGCCGGATCAAGGTTCAGCGCCTGCAACACCTGCGCGGTGGTTCCGGTGGGATCCTTGGTGAGTTGCCCGAACTCGATATCGATCACCGGGATGTCCTCGGCCGCAAACCATTCCCGCCAACGGCGTTCCTGGTCGGCGAGGATACGGGCCAGGTGGGCGACGCCCTCGGCGTTGTAGACGGCCTTGTCATCGAGGTGGGAGTTGCCGTCGTCGCGCCATACCCGCGTCTGCACGGCCCGCCACATCGACACCGCCTGGCTCGCCAGGTTGTCGCGGTGCACGTGCACGAACAGCGGGTCGGTGCCGCCGAACAGCCACCGGATCGCGCCCCGCAGCGATCCGTCACCCACGCGGGATCGTCCGACCAGCAGTGGCGTCTGATTCCACATCAGTTTGCCGCCCCACACGCCGTTGCCGGTGGCACCGGCTGCCAGTACGGCGGCCCGCCACTGCTCGCTGGTGCGGGTATCGACTGTGCCCGGCACGTTCTCGTCGAGGAGCCCGATGATGTCCGGGTCGTCGACACCGGCGAACCACTCACGGGGCTGCGGTGACAGCGACGACGTCGGGAAGTACTGGAAGAACTCCTGGGGGCTGCCGGCAACACCGGTCGCGGCAAGGGATTCCACCAGCAGCGTGCTGCCGCTGCGCTGGCTCGCGCACACCAGGTACGCATTGTTCGCGTTCACAGCGCCGAAGCCTATTGCTCTGGAACAGACTCGCAACCACCGAAATTGCGCGCCTGCGGAACCTAATTCTTTACAATCACCGCTCCATGTGCTGTGCGGACGAACAGTCTCGTGATCCGTCGGTCAACGGGCCCTCACCGAATCGTGATCACGCCGCGCCGACGACGACGGTTCGGTGGTGATCTCACCGTCGAGTTCGCGGCGCGAACCGAGCGGACGGCGGGACGGCAAAGCCTCCTCACCTGGTTCTTTATCCACCGAGCGGGCCATCCACGCGCGCATGAACTCGGCGGCGATCTCGGTGCCCACCGCGGTCCCGGGCAACGTGTCACCGGTCCGCGAACGCCACTGCGCGAGTCTTCCGGCCAGTTCTGCTTCGATGTCGGCGTAGGCAGGATTGCCGGCGAGGTTGTTTCGCTCACGCGGATCGAAACGCAGGTCGTACAGTTCGCGTTGCGCGCGGGGAACAATTGTGGATTGCGGGTCCAGCGACCGAGCCGACTGACTGTCGGCGATATCGAGCGGCAACAACAATTGCGGACGCGGCGCCAGGTTCTCAATATAGCTGTATTCCTTGGTCCGGATCGCCCTGATCGGATCGAACGCGTCGTGATAGGTCTTCTCGGTGAAGACCGCGGTGCGGATCGGGGTGGGCGCGTCAGGATTCTCGTCTCGCCGGACCCTTCGAGACGCTCGCTCCTGCGTCGCATCGCCCTCAGGGATCAAGATGTCTCCACCGTCTCGCCCGCGTGCTGGTTGAGGTGTGACGTCGCCCCGCGACCGAGCCTCGAAACCTGGTGAGACGACATTGTCCGCTCGCGAGGTTTCGAGGCTCGTCGCTTGCGCTCGTCGTACTTCAACCGACAAAGGAGGCACATCAACCGACAAGGAGGGCACATCAACCGACAACGCCGAGGGTTTCAGCAATTCGGTTGCGTGGGAGAGACCGTCGACGTCGGCGGGGATGGGGAGACCGAGCAGGTCGAGAAGCGTCGGGGTGAGGTCGACTCCGGAGAACAGGCCGTCGTAGACGCTGCCAGGATGTCCGAAGCTACGCGGAGGGCGGATGATGAACGAGATTCCGGTGCCCTCGGCGTACAGCGTCGACTTGGCGCGGGGAAAGGCAAGACCATGGTCGGTGGCGAATACGATCCACGTGTTGTCGGCAAGGCCCGCATTGTCCACGGATTCGAGCAGACGCCCCACTGCCGCATCGGCTTTGGCGATGGAGCCGTGCAGCCCGGCGAGATCCGAACGCACGTCTGCGGTGTCGGGCAGAAAGTCCGGTACGCCGATGGCATCGGGATCGGCGTGCGAGTACTCGTCCTCCGGGTAGGGCCGATGCGTTTCAAAGAATCCCGCCGTGAGGAAGAACGGCTGATCGCCGACGCCCACCTCGTCGATCCATTCGGCGGCGCGCTCGACGACATAGTCGCATCGCGAATCGGAAACGTCGATGGTGTCGAACCCAAGGCTGGTCGGGTCGGTACTTTCGTGCTGCATACCGAACAGCACCGTCCGGTATCCGTGATCGGACAACCGCGATGGCAACGTCCGCACGCCCGGCCGGTAGGCGAACCCATGGTGGGCGAGGCCGACAAGCCCGTTACGGTGCGGATATTGCCCGGTGAACAGCGAACCCCGCGCCGGTGAGCACAGCGGCGCCGTCGCGTGTGCCGCCGTCAGCAGTATCCCGTCGGCGGCCAGCTGATCAAGTACCGGACTCTCGACCCCGACGGCGCCGTAACATGTCAGATGCCGACCGAGATCGTGCCAGTGCACGAAGATCACATTCGCCGCACCGCGTCCGCCATTCACCTGAGTGTTGTTCGCCATATACGCCATGATGCCCGGACAGACGCCATCCCACGCACCCTGAACGATCCCAGGAACGCCACAATCGCACACCACACCCAAGAATCAGGATGATCGAAAGTACCGCAGGTTCCTGCTGAACAACCTCGAGAGCGTCACCCAGCACGCCCCTTGACCCC
>NZ_JAGQTN010000212.1 GCF_020438995.1 Gordonia sp. (in: high G+C Gram-positive bacteria) | reverse complement strand
TGTGCGGCCATCCGGCAGACGACGTCCGGAGGAGCCGTTTGCTATACGGAGCTGCGGGTACGGGTCCGCGCGTTCCTGCGCTTGAGAGCGCGACGCTCGTCCTCGCTCATACCGCCCCAGACGCCTGCGTCCTGACCGGACTCCAGTGCCCACGACAGGCACTCGGCAGTGACCGGGCACCGGCCGCAGACAAGCTTCGCGTCGGCGATCTGTGCGATAGCCGGGCCGCTCGTTCCCACCGGGAAGAACAGTTCCGGATCCTCGTCACGACAGATGGCCTTGTGCCGCCAGTCCATTCCAACTACTCCTTCTGCGTGCTGCGCGCACGGCTCGATGATGCCTATAAAACTCGGGTGGCTGTAACCGATCGTTAACACGGAGTCACCTAATGTTTCCGCGCTGTTGCTTGTGAATACTTTCACGAATTCAGCCGAAGTCAATGGTGTTCGGTTAACACGTGTGCAATATCACCCTTTCGGCCTATAGCACGCGGGCTGCGGAGCTATGTCGGGGGGTGGATGCACCGGTTGTGTACCGATGCACTACGCTACCCCCGGAAGCTTCTGCTGTCACCGGATATTTTGCGAATATGTGTCCGTTTGTGACATTTTGCACTAGCACTTGAATCTCGCGCGGCCATGCGTTACTCACGAGTAACTTTCTCCGGGTCACCGTAAAACCCCAGGTGACAGGCCGATGTCGGTCGCTACGTGTCGTGGCCGCGTGATCGGTTCGGGGTCAGCGGAACTGAACTGATCACAGATCCGGCGCAGGCGCGACCATGTCTATGGCGCAGGCGCGACCACGTCTATGGCGTTGGCGCGCTGACCGAAGCTCAGCTGGGTGTGGGTGCCGATGTAGTCGCCGTCCATCTGGACGTCGAGCGGCGTGTCGGCTTCGAACCGGATCCAGTCGAGGTCGTCGTTGCGGTAGAGATGGCGGGCTTTGGGCGGACGCTGGGTCAGCAGCCGGGTGGCCAGGGGGATGTTGCGCAGGACCGAGGTGGAGGTGGCGGCGAACAGGCCCAGGCCGGTGTCGAACCCGGTTCCGGGGTTGGTGCGGATCTCACGGGTGCCGAGGTAGGTCCAGGGGCTGGTGTTGCTGACGAAGCCGAATTTGACGCCGTCGATGGGGTCGCGGCCGGGTACATGTGCCGTGAAGTGCGCGGGGTTGGTGGCGTTGGCGAAGAACGAGGTGACGGTGGTCCAGAAGTAGCGAGTGGGGGTCGCTGCTTTGCCGGCGTGCCGTTTGCGTTCCATTTCGCGGACGACGATGGCGTCCATACCCATGCCGGTGTTGAACAGGAACCAGCGGTCGGCGGTGTGGGCGAGGCCGATGGAGCGGTATTGTCCGGTTTCCAGGAGTCCGATGTGCTGGCGCGTGGCGACGAGAGGATCGGCGTCGACGCCGAAGGTGCGGGCGAAGACGTTGGCGCTGCCACCGGGGATGACGCCGAGCTGAGGCCGTGGGCGGGCGGCGAACTCGGCGGGGGCACCGAGCATGCCGTTGACGGTTTCGTTGACGGTTCCGTCGCCACCGTGGACGAGGACGGCATCGTGACCCTCGGCGACGGCGCGGGCGCCGAGTTCGCTGGCGTGTCCGCGGTGCGTCGTGTGTTCCACGTCGACCTTGAATCGCGACTCCAGGGTGTGGACGAGCGCATCGCGGCCCGCCGCGGTGGTGGCGGTGGCAAAGGGGTTGACGATCAGCATGACGCGCACGAGAACACAGGATATGGGGTCGGGGGCGTGGAGCCGAATTCGCGGTGCGGCGTGCGGCGCATAGGGTGGTCTGCGTGAGTGAGAATCGTCCCGGCGGGAGCGGCGGCGCCGATGGCGTGGATCGGTCCGCGGGTGTCCCGGATACCGATGCGGCGCCCAGATTCGTACGGATCGCGGGCGCGATAACGATGGCGCAGGGCGCGGCGGCGATCGTCGTGGCGGTGGTGCTGGTGATTCGTGAGGCCGCCGGTCATAAAGAGGCCGCTATCAGCGGGTATGGCACGGCTGCGTGGTTCGGGATCATTTTCGGCGGGGTGCTGGCCGGGGGTGCCGCGCTATGGTTCGGGCGCCGTTGGGGCCGGGCGATCTCGTTGGTGGCGCAGATCTTGTTGCTGCCGGTGTCCTACTACTTGGTGACCAGTGGTCAGGCGGTTTTCGGAGTTCCGCTCGCGTTGATCGCGATCGGCGTTCTGGTGTTGTTGTTCATGCCGTCGTCGGTGCAGTGGCTGGCCAACGACTACGCGCCGGATGCGCGGCCACCGGCACCGCGCGCACCCGATGGCGGCGGCTCGTCCGGAGCCTGAGGTCTGCTCGGGCGTGCTTGTGATGTACGTCGAGGAATGGAACCTCGTATGGTTATGGCATGACACGGATTCTTGCCGTCGCGAATCAGAAGGGCGGCGTGGCCAAGACGACCACCGTCGCTTCATTGGGGGCCGCGCTGGCCGATCTGGATGCGTCGGTGCTCGTCGTCGATCTCGACCCGCAGGGTTGTCTGACGTTCTCGCTGGGTCACAACCCGGACGAGTTGGAGGCGTCGGTGCACGACGTGCTGCTCGGCGATGAGGAGATCGCCGATGTGCTGCTCAATACCGACGACAACGTGACGTTGTTGCCGGCGACAATCGATCTGGCGGGTGCCGAGGCGCTGCTGTTGATGCGGCCGGGACGTGAGTATGCGCTCAAGCGGGCGCTTGCCGAGGTTGCCGAGGATTTTGATGTCATCCTGGTCGATTGTCCGCCGTCGCTGGGTGTCCTCACCCTGAACGGGTTGACCGCGGCCGATCAGGTGATCGTGCCGTTGCAGTGTGAGACGCTGGCCCATCGCGGTGTCGGGCAGTTGATGCGTACTGTCACCGAGGTTCAGCAGATCACCAATCCGCAGCTGCAGTTGCTGGGGGCGGTGGCCACGCTGTTCGACTCACGTACCACCCACAGCCGGGATGTGCTCTCAGATGTCGCCGACCGATACGGGTTGCCGGTGCTCGATCCGCCGATCCCGCGGACGGTGCGGTTCGCGGAGGCGTCGGCATCGGGCGTGTCGGTGATGCGGGGCCGAAAGAACAAGGGTGCCACCGCTTATCGCGAACTTGCCGAGAACCTGTGGAAGCATTGGGAGGCGGGCGAACCGGTACGCACGTCCGAGCTGTCCTGACTTTCGGTTGTCGGCCGAGTTCAGGCGGGTGGGCCGTATGCGGCCACGGTCGAACCCCACTGCTCGACTATCCGGTCGCCGAGCACCCGCAGTGTGATCATGCGGTCGGTTTCCATATCGTGGCCCGCTTTGTCGTGGCTTGCCTTGTCGTAGCCCGCGCGAGGATAGCGGATCGTGCGGGTCTCCCGCATCGTCGCCGGATCGCGCACGCTGATTCCCGACGCGATGGGCAGCAGCAGTTTGCCGGCCATGATCTGTCCCGGCCCGAGTGTGCCCGGCACCTGGAAGGCGGGCCGCATGCTGCCGGCGTCGAGGACCACCGTCGCGCTGCCGGTCCAGAACGTGGTCAGGCCGTCCGAGGTGATCGCCGCGTTCGCGGCGGGTAGGGCGCGGGGGCCGTTGACGGTGTTGGTGCGCCGCTGAACACCGTCGGTGCTGAATTGCCGGATCGCGGCACGGCGCGGGGTGGCGGCGTCGGCGGCCGGTGCCGTGTCGGGTTCGGGCGGGTTGGCGCCGCCGTCGTAGACGGCGATGGCGCTGCTGCTCATCGCCACTACCGCGGGCGGGGGGCCGTCGGCGGTGCCGCGGGTGATGATGGTGGACCCGAACTGGCGGACCTTCTCGTCGTCGTCCTGGTTGACGCCGAGGACGGTCAGCCGGTATCCGCTGTCGTCGTCGCAGTGTTCGATGAGGGCGAGCCGGTCGGCGCCCAGCACCGCTGACGAGATGTCACAACCGGTGCGTTGCGGTTGTGCGTCGGGTTTGACCGGCGCGTCGACCCGGCCGTACTCGATGCCGCGCACGAGGTTGGTGCCCCATGTCTCCAACCGGGTGCGGCCCTGTGCCAGCACATAACCGGAGCCGCCGGCGAGGTTCACGGCGTCGTCGGCGTCACTGGTCCGCGCCCCGGTCCGGGCACCCGTGTCGCCGTCGAGGGCGGTCACCTCGCCGCAACCGCGCGAGTTGCCGTACACCGACAGGACCGTGTCGTGGGAGTCGCGCCAGGCGCCCAGCACCGCACACAGTCGCCGGTTGCGGTGGTAGCGCCACACCTGCGATCCGGTCGCCGGGTCGCGGCCGATCACCGATCCGTCGTCGCCGGTGATCACCAGCGACCGGGACAGGGCCGCGACGGTGGTGGCCGCCGATGGCGCCTGCCAGAGCGGGACCAGTGCCGCCGGGACGGTGGTGGCCGGTTTCGCGGCCGGGACGACGCGGTGCGCCCGGTCCGAGGTGGTGTGCCGCACCGGACTGAACCACCAGATCACCGCCCCCGCCATCAGCACAACCACGATGATCAGTGCGCTGATCAGCAGATCGATCCGGGTCCGCCGTTCCGGTGCGACTCGGGGCCGACTACGCGCCATGGCGCCCCAGAGTAGCGCGGAAGGTCATTCGGCGGCGGGCACGGCCACCGGCTCGGCGGAGGCGGCCGCACCGCCGGCCGTGTCCCGGGCCGGCTTGCGGCCCGATCCGCCCCGCCTGCGGCGGCGCTTGCGCGGTGCCTTCGGGGCGTCCTCGGCCGCGGTCGCCGGCGTCTGCTCTGTGTTCTCCGTGGTGTCGCCGGTATCGAGGGTTTCCGGGGAATCCGGAGAATCGGCGGTTTCCGGGGCCGCTGACTCGGTGCTCTCGTTCCCGTCGGCCGTCCTGCCGCCGCGGGTCCGCCGGCGGGTGCGGGTGCGGGTCGATGCGGGACGTTCCCGGCGCGGGCGGGGCTCGGTTGACTCGGTGCGTGGCGGCGGTGCGATGCGGCCCGTCGCCGATTCCGGGATGTTCAGGTCGTCGCGCAGATTCTCCGACGTCGAATACGTCTCCACCGGCTCGGGCACACCGATGCCGAGTGCCGAATTGATCAGCTCCCAGCGGTGCAGCTCGTCCCAGTCGACGAGGGTGACGGCGATACCGGTGCGGCCGGCCCGGCCCGTGCGGCCGATGCGGTGCACGTACGTCTTGTCGTCCTCGGGGCACTGATAGTTGATGACGTGTGTCACATCGTCGATGTCGATGCCGCGCGCGGCGACATCGGTGGCGACCAGCACGTCGATCTTGCCCTCACGGAACTTCTTGAGCGCCTTCTCGCGGGCCACCTGCCCCAGGTCGCCGTGCACCGCACCCACTTTGAAGCCGCGTTCGGCCAGGTCGTCGGCCACCTTCTGCGCGGTTCGCTTGGTGCGGGTGAAGATCATGGTGGCGCCGCGGCCCTCGGCCTGCAGGATGCGGGCCACCAGCTCGGCCTTGTCCAGCGCATGCGCACGATAGACGAACTGGGTGGTGCGGTCGTGCACGGCCGAATCGTTGGCCTGTTCAGCGCGGATGTGCGTCGGCCGGTTCAGGAATGTGCGCGCCAGGGTGACGATCGGGCCCGGCATCGTCGCCGAGAACAGCATCGTCTGCCGGTCCGCGGGCAGGCTTGCCATGATGCGTTCGATATCGGGCAGGAAGCCCAGGTCAAGCATCTCGTCGGCCTCATCGAGCACGAGGATCTGCACCTTGCCGAGGATCAGATGCCCCTGCTGCGCGAGGTCGAGGAGGCGGCCGGGGGTACCGATCACGACGTCGACACCCGACCGCAACTCGGCGATCTGCGACTCGTACGGACGGCCACCGTAGATCGAGGTCACGCTCAGCGGGCGGGTACCCTCGCCGGCGGGGACGCGGATCTTCTTGGCGGCCAGTTCGATGTCGCCGGTGACCTGGATGCACAGCTCGCGGGTCGGGACGATGATCAGGGCACGCGGCGTCGTGTCGAGGGCACGGATCCCGGCGTCGTCGGCGTTCGCGAGGCGATGCAGCAGCGGAACGCCGAACCCGAACGTCTTGCCCATGCCGGTGCGGGCCTGGCCGATGAGGTCGTCGCCGGCCATCGCCAGCGGAAGCGTCAGTTCCTGGATGGCGAAGGTGTGGGACTTGCCGTCCTCGATCAGCACGTCGACGATCTGCGGGTCGACGCCGAGTTCTGCGAACGTCGGCGGCACATGGGATTCGTCGACGATGGTCGTCCGGACGTCATCGTTTCCGGTGTTTTGAGGGCCGGTGTTTTGAGGGCCGGTGTTTTGAGGGGTGGACATATTCGATTGGAGCCTTTCGGTATTGCGTCAGCACGCACGCACCTACTCAGCTGTGGACGAATCGTCCCCGTCAGCCACACCGCGCGGGGCGGAACGGCAGTGCCGGGCGACCCCAGACCGGCTTCCCGGCGCCGAACGCGATAGGCGCGTTCGCGCGCGAGGCGACCTGGTGATCGCGATTGTGCTCAGGTTGTGCGCGCACAAGTCAGGTGCCGGGACCGTCTCGGGAGATCCGCAAGCGAACTCCCCGGTCGGCGGGTCGAGTCGCCCATGAACCAAGAACCATGAACCAAGAACCGCGGACTCACAGGCCGACGAACATGACGATCGCCGATGACACCACGGGACAGTGTACTTGCAGTTGGTACCACCCGGCCGCAGTGCCTACGATCGGAGGATGACCTCAACAGCCGCGCCCTCGGGGGACCGCGCCGGCCGGGCCGCGCCGGACGCCGGTCAAGCCGCGATTTCGGAGGCACCAGCCACCGCCAAACTGTTCGCGATCCTGCTCGCCGGAGAACACGCCGCCTTCACCCGGCTGATGATCGAATCGCAGCTTGCGCCCGGCCCCGCCGGCCAGATTTCGCTCGGCAAGATGATCGCCGCCGAGGTGGACCACTACTCGACTCTTGAGAATCATCTTCGCGACGCCGGTATCGACCCGGTTGCCGCCATCGCCCGCTACCGGCGGGTCTTCGACCAGTACCACGGCGCCACCACGCCGTCGAACTGGAACGAAGTGCTCATCAAGGCCTACATCGGCGACAATCTCGCCGCCGACTTCTACTCCGAGTTCGTCGACGTCGTGCCTGCCGTCCCGATCGGTGACGTGATCCGCGAGGTCATGTCCCAGACCGACAACTCGCAGTTCGCGTGCGCCGAGGTGCGTGCCGCGATCGCCCGCGACCCCGACATCGCCGCACCGCTCAAGCTCTGGGCCCGCAGGCTCCTCGGTGAGGCAGTCACCCACGCCCAGTGGGTCCTGGCGGCCGAGGAGGACGTCACCGACCTGCTGTTCTCCGGCGTGACGTCGTTGCAGGGCGTCGCCACGTTCTTCGACACGGTCGAGCAACGTCATGCCGAACGGATGGCCGATCTCGGGCTCGTGTAGCGGCGTCGTGATCCTGCACTAACGTAGGTGAAGCTGATGTGAGGCCGGGCGTCCCGGCTACGGAGTGAAAAGGGTGGTCATGGCCGTAGAAGTGAAGATCGGGATCGTCGACAGCCCGCGTGAGCTGGCCGTGCAGTCCGCGCTGTCGAGTGACGATGCGTACGCCGCGGTGCGGGGCGTGCTCGCCGGCGATGAGACGATCCTGGAACTGACCGACGAGAAGGGGTCGCGGATCCTGGTCCCGGCCGCGAAGATCGCCTACGTCGAGGTCGGTGCCGCCGAGGTCCGTAAGGTCGGCTTCGGTTCCTGACGGAACACGGAAATCGGGAGGGCTCCGGTCGCTGACCGGAGCCCTCCCGATTTCCTGCAAGCAGCCGGTCACCCCGCTCTGTGACAGGGCAGATCCGGCCGCCGATCTCACGCCGAGTCCGATCCCACCGCCGATCCTTGCAGAGGCACGTGGGACAGGCCTCCCCAGAGCAGGGCGACGGTCGTGTCGATGGCGGTTTGTTTGTCGACGGGACGTTTGGCTTCGAGCCAGTATCGGGCGTTGACCTGGCTGGCGCCGACGAGACCCGCGGCGAGCATCCGGGAACGGTGCGGGTCGAATCCGGAGTCGTGCATGACGAGGCCGTACACGGCGTCGACGCAGCCTTCGGTGGCGCTTTCGATGCGGCGGATGACGGCCGGGTCCATGGCGTCGGAGGAGAAGATCAGCCGGTAGCCGGAGTTGTCCTCGTCTATGAAGTCGAAGAAGGCTTTGACCGCCGCCCGTACGCGCTGCTTGTTGTCGGTGGTGGTGAGCAGGGCGGCGTTGACGTCGCTGACCAGCTTTTCGGCGTGGGAGTCGACGACCGCGAGGTACAGGTCGAGTTTGGAGGGGAAGTGCTGGTAGAGAACAGGTTTGCTGACTCCGGCGTGGATCGCGATCTCGTCCATGCCCGCGGAGTGGTATCCGCGTTCGACGAAGATCTCGCTGGCCGCTTCCAGCAACTGCAACCTGCGCGCACTGCGCGGCAAGCGCGTGCTGCGTCCCGCGTTGGCGGGTGAATTCGTGGCAGTCGACATGCTCTGAGAGTACCCGTGCCCGGGCGCGGTGTCGGTTCGGGCGGGACCGCGGCGGTGGCTGCGCAGTGGCGGTCGAGGGTTCCGGACAGGCCGCGGAGCGCACGTGTACGGCATTCCGCGTGGCCTATGAGAAGGTTGATTGGTGAGTGGCCCAGAGAAAGGTGAGTACGGTTCGCGGCCGGGTTCGGGGTCCGGTTCTCCCGGACCTGCGCAGGAACGGTGGAATCGGCCCAATCCGGACCAGCCGTTGCAGGCGCGGTGGGATCCCACAGACATCGGCGGACGTCGTCCGGCGGGTCCGGACGAGTGGTCCAAGCGGCGCAGGCCCAACGCATTCGGACGTGTGCTGTCCACCTATGGGTGGCGCACCTACGTGATTCCGGCGTTGGCGGTGCTGACGGTGATATTGCTGGTGCTGACCTTCCGGGACGGCGGCAAGCCCGCGCAGCCGGAGAGCCCTGCCGATCTGACGGCCCGCAACACCAACATCAACGAGGCGACCACCGCGATCGGAGCGCCGAGCGAACAGGTCGATCCCGATGCGATGCCCGCGGGCGTCCTGCCGTCGGGCGGTTCGTTCACCGCGCAGGGTGAGAAGGTATATCACCAGGTCAAAGGACGTGGTGAGCAGGTCGGCACCGGGCAGGTGTTCACGTACACGGTCGAGGTCGAGGACGGTGTCAACCCGCAGGATTTCGGTGGGGAGTCGACGTTCGCGAAGATGGTCGAGGCGACGCTGGCCAACCCGCGCAGCTGGATCGGCGACGGCAAGGTCGCCTTCCGGCGGGTCGCCTCCGGCGATCCTGATCTGCGGATTTCGTTGACGTCGTCGGGAACGGCGCGGGAGCTGTGCGGGTATCAGATCAAACTGGAAACCAGCTGCTACTACCCGCCGGACCAGCGGGTGGTGCTCAACGAGGCCCGCTGGGTGCGCGGGGCGCATTCGTATCAGGGCGATGACCTGCTGTATCGGCAGTATCTGATCAATCACGAGGTGGGGCACGGCATCGGGTACGAGCATCATCTTCCGTGTCCGCGTAACGGGGCGCTGGCCCCGGTGATGATGCAGCAGTCGTTCGGTGTGTCCAACAAGGACATCCTGTCGTTCGATCCCGACATCGACGCGGATCCGTCGTTCGTCTGCAAACCGAATCCCTGGCCGTTTCCAGACAAGGGGTGATATCAGGCAAGGGGTGAGACCCGCTGTCGAATCGTCGCCGGTCGGGATTACCCGGGCCGCCTGTGGAGTTGACCGGTAGACAAGACCAGTCCAACACAGGAGTTTGCCGTGTCTTCTCTTCCTCCGCTGGTGCAGCCGGCGGCCGAGCTCAGCAACGACGAGGTCGCCCGGTACAGCCGGCACCTGATCATCCCCGATGTGGGTATGGACGGGCAGAAGCGGTTGAAGAACGCAAAGGTGCTGGTGATCGGTGCGGGCGGCCTGGGTTCGCCGACGCTGCTGTATCTGGCCGCGGCGGGTGTGGGCACCATCGGGATCGTCGAGTTCGATGTGGTGGACGAGTCGAATCTGCAGCGGCAGGTGATCCACGGCCGGTCCGATGTGGGTCGGCCGAAGGGGGAGAGCGCCCGTGATTCGATCCGGGAGATCAACCCGTATGTGACGGTGAATCTGCATCAGCAGCGGCTGGAGGCCGAGGGTGCGGTGGCGTTGTTCGGCGAGTACGACCTGATCCTGGACGGTACGGACAACTTCGCGACCCGGTATCTGGTGAACGATGCCGCGGTGCTGGCGCACAAGCCGTATGTGTGGGGTTCGATCTACCGGTTCGAGGGGCAGGCGTCGGTGTTCTGGGAGGACGCGCCGGACGGGCGGGGCATCAACTATCGGGATCTGTACCCGCAGGCGCCGCCGCCGGGGATGGTGCCCTCCTGCGCCGAGGGCGGAGTGCTGGGCATCCTGTGCGCGTCGATCGGGTCGATCATGGGTACAGAGGCGATCAAGTTGATCTGCGGGATCGGTGAGCCGTTGCTGGGCAGGCTGATGGTGTACGACGCCCTCGACATGACCTACCGCACCATCCGGATCCGGAAGGACCCGGACGGTGCGAGGATCACCGAACTCATCGACTATGACGAGTTCTGCGGCGTGGTGTCGGCGGAGGCGGCCGACGCCGCGACCGGATCGACGCTGACGGCGACGGAGTTGAAGGCGAAGTTCGACGCCGGGGAGCGATTCGCGCTGATCGACGTGCGGGAGCCGGTGGAGTGGGACATCGTGCATATCGACGGTGCCGAATTGGTCCCCAAGGGTGACATCCTGTCGGGTGCGGGACTGGCGAAGATTCCGCAGGACCGGCCGACGGTGCTGTACTGCAAGACGGGGATCCGGTCGGCGGAGGCGCTGGCCGCGCTCAAACGGGCCGGTTTCGCCGATGCCACGCACCTGCAGGGCGGTGTGACGGCGTGGGCTCACCAGGTGGAACCGTCGCTTCCGGTGTACTGATAGGGGCTGCGTAATCGCTAGTCGCACTTCGATCGTTACGCTGCGAACGGTCTACTACCAGTTGGTAGTAGACCGTTCGGGTGCTGTCCGTCGGACCGGATCACACGTAAAATCTAGATGGATATTCGTGTCGTTAGGTGAATTAACAAGTTTGCCTCGGTAATCTTTCTTGCGTGACTCCGATTGCCCCGCCTGATCATGTGCTCGCTGCGTTCGGCCTTACGGCGCACCCGCCGATAGCACTTGCCGATTCGTGGCACAGTGGCTGGCGTGTGGGTGAGGTAGTACTGTCCCTCGTGCCCGACTACACCCGGGCCGCCTGGTCGGCGAAGGTCCGCGAGAACCTGTACGTCGACGGGCTGCGTATCGCGCGTCCGTACCGGGCCGCCGACGGCCGGTATGTGGTGTCGGGGTGGCGCGCCGACTCCTACATCGCCGGCAGCCCCGAGCCACGTCACGACGAGGTGCTGTCAGTGGCCGACCGCCTGCACACGGCCCTCGCGGGAGTCGGGATGGCGCGTTTCCTGGTGCAGCCGCCGGCGCCACCGCACAGCGATGTCGACGTGTTCGTGGCCGCCGACCGTGCGGCTTGGGAAGATCCGCCACTGCGTTCGGCGCACGCGGCGGGTATGGCAGAACACACCACGGTCGACGGGCATACCAGTGTGGAAGCCCTCAAGATGCTCGCCAAGCTGCGTAAACCGGTGGAGATGCAGTCGCAGGTGGTGCACGGCGACCTGTTCGGCACGGTGCTGTTCGCCGGTGCCGCGGCCCCCGGGATCACCGACATCGTTCCCTACTGGCGACCCGCGGAGTGGGGGTCGGCGGTGGCTGTGGTCGATGCGCTGGCCTGGGGCGGTGCCGACGACGATCTGGTCAACCGCTGGGCCGATCAAGACGAGTGGCCACAGATGTTGTTGCGTGCCACCATGTTCCGTCTGGCGGTCCATGCACTGCACCCCCGGTCCTCCTGCGGTGCGCTGCCCGGGTTGCTGCGCGTCGTCGACCTGGTGGGGTGGCTCGTTTAGAGCGTGACACGGCCGCCGGGCACCTCTCACGGCGGCCGGGGTGATGTGAGAACAACGTGATTGTTCGGTCACCGACGGGCAAAACCGTGAAACACGCGGTTCCTACCTTGGATCTCAACCGACATCGGGGTCGGTGACATACCGGCGCAGCCATCGGCAGACCTCGCAGCGTGCACAGACACGCGGCCGGTCCGGACCGAAGGTCGCCGGTGCCACCCGATAGATGATCCAAGGGGAAACCATATGTCGACTCTGTTGACCAACTTGCGGCGTGACCGCACGATCACCGATTGGGATCCCGAAGACCGGGAGGCCTGGGACAACGGCAATGCCGCGATCGCCAAGCGCAATCTGCTGTGGAGTGTGATCTGCGAGCACGTCGGATTCTCCATCTGGTCGATGTTCTCGGTGATGGCACTGTTCATGGGCCCGGAATACGGGATCAGTGTCGATCAGAAGTTCGTGATCGCGGCCACGGCGACCCTCGTCGGCTCGTGCCTGCGTATCCCTTACACCCAGGCCACCGCGCGTTTCGGCGGTCGCAACTGGGCCATCTTCAGTGCCGTCGTGCTGCTCATTCCCACCGGCCTCATCATCATGCTGATGATGAATCCGGGTGAGTTCGGGTTCGGCTGGTTCCTCGCCGTCGCGGCGATCAGCGGTTTCGGTGGTGGCAACTTCGCGTCGTCGATGACGAACATCAACGCGTTCTATCCGCAGCGCCTCAAGGGCTGGGCACTGGGCCTCAACGCCGGCGGCGGCAACATCGGCGTGCCCGCGATCCAGATCATCGGCCTGATCGTCATCTGGCTGGCCGCCGATCGGCCCGAACTGGTGTGCATGTTCTACCTGGTGTTCCTGGTGATCGCAGGTATCGGCGCGGCCCTGTTCATGGACAACCTCGATCATCAGACATCGAGCGCCAAAGCGATGGTCGACTGCCTCAAGTACCGCGACACCTGGATCATCGGCATCCTGTACGTGGGCACCTTCGGCTCGTTCATCGGTTTCGGTTTCGCCTTCGCCCAGGTGCTGAACCTCAGCTTCACCTCCGCGGGTGCGGCCAAGCCCGCGCTCGCCGCGGCGCAGATCGCTTGGATCGGCCCGCTGCTCGGCTCCCTGTCCCGGCCCTACGGCGGCAAACTCGCCGACCGCATCGGCGGTGGCAAGGTGACGCTGTACACATTTATCGGTATGACCTTCGGAGCGGCGATCCTGGTGTTCGCCGCCACCGCCGCCGACAACAACGGCAAGGTCATCGAGACCGGCCACCTCGTCGGCCTGGTCATCGGCTTCATCGTGCTGTTCATCCTGTCAGGTCTGGCCAACGGTTCGGTGTACAAGATCATCCCGACGATCTGGGAAGAGAAGGCACAGGCCAGTACCGACATGTCGCCGACGCAGAAGGTCGTCTGGTCGCGGTCGATGTCGGGCGCATTGATCGGAATCGCGGGCGCGGTCGGCGGACTCGGCGGTGTCGGGATCAACCTGGTGCTGCGCGCCAGCTACAAGTCCAATCAGTCCGCGACCGCCGCGTTCTGGATCTTCATGGCCTTCTACGTGGTCGCCGCGGTGATCACCTGGTGGTTCTACGTCCGCCGGCAGACCGTACTGACCACCCAGACCACCGACATCGTGGTCGAGCCCGCCGTCACCGACCCGATCGCCCCCGCCCCCATCACTGACGACACAGCAGAAACCGCGGAACAGCCCAAGGTTTCGACGACGAGCGGAACCGGGACGCTCGCCTGAAGGCGCACGTCCGGACGCACACACCGAACACGGTTCGAGGAGAAGTAACAAGATGAGCAGGCAGACAGTGGTGGTCGCAGGCCACGGCATGGTCGGACACAGGTTCGTGCAGTCGCTACGCAACCACGATTCCGGCGGCGACTGGGATGTGGTCGTGATCGGCGAAGAGGCCGACCCCGCCTACGACCGGGTGGCCCTGTCCTCCTATGTCGGTTCCTGGCAGCGTGATTCGCTGGCGCTCGACGGCAACACCTACAGCGGCGACGAGGCGGTGACCAGCCACCTCGGTGAGCTGGTCACCGCGATCGACCGGTCCGCCAAGCAGGTCACCACCGACAGCGGCCGGGTCGTCGGCTACGACGCACTGGTCCTGGCGACGGGCTCGTACGCCTTCGTCCCGCCCGTCACCGGTCACGACCACCAGCGGTGCTTCGTCTACCGCACCCTCGATGACCTCGACGGCATCCGCGCCACCGCGGAGGCCGCCGGGCCGGGAGCGGTCGGCGTGGTCGTCGGTGGTGGTCTGCTCGGACTGGAGGCCGCCAACGCGCTCAAGCTCCTCGGCATGACCCCGCACGTCGTCGAATTCGCGCCCCGGCTGATGCCGATGCAGGTCGACGACGGCGGCGGTGCGGTGCTCAAGGGCCTGATCACCGATCTCGGTCTGCACGTGCACACCGGCGTGGGCACCTCGAGCATCGCCGATCACCCCGAGCAGCAGGACATGCTGCAGGTCACGCTCAGCGACGACTCGACCATCGACGCGGCGCTGGTGGTGTTCTCCGCCGGTGTGCGGCCCCGCGATCAACTCGCCCGCGAGGCCGGCATCGACGTCGGGGAACGTGGTGGTGTGCTCACCGACAATGCTTGCCGCACTTCGGATCCCGATGTGTACGCGATCGGCGAGGTGGCCGCCGTCGACGGCCGCTGCTACGGCCTGGTCGCCCCCGGCTACACCACCGCCGAGGTGGTGGCCGACCAACTCCTCGGCGGCGACAGCCGGTTCCCGGGGGCGGACATGTCCACCAAGCTCAAACTGCTCGGGGTGGACGTGGCCAGCTTCGGCGACGCGATGGGCACCACCGAGAACGCACTGGAGATCGTCTACCACGATCCGGTGGCCGGCAAGTACGCCAAGCTGGTACTCTCCGACGACGCCAAGACCCTGCTCGGCGGCATCCTGGTGGGCGATGCGTCGGCGTACGCGATGCTCAAGCCGATGGTCGGCCGCGAGATCCCCGGCGACCCGTCGTCGTTGATCGCGCCGAGCTCGTCGGGTCCGGCGATCGGCGTCGACGCGCTGCCCGACGACGCCGAGATCTGCTCCTGCAACGGCGTGTCCAAGGGCAGCATCTGCTCGGCGATCGCTGCCGGCGCCTGCGATCTGGCTGCCATCAAGGGCTGCACCAACGCGGGCACCACCTGCGGTGGCTGCCTGCCGTCGGTCAAGTCGCTGCTCGCGGCCTCGGGTGTGGAACTGAGCAAGGCGCTGTGCGAACACTTCTCGCAGTCGCGCGCCGAACTGTTCGAGATCGTCTCGGTGACCGGCATCCGTACCTTCTCCGGGCTGATCGAGCGGTTCGGCACCGGGGTGGGCTGCGACATCTGCAAACCGACCGTCGCCTCGATCCTGGCGTCCACCTCCAGCGACCACATCCTCGACGGCGAGCAGGCCGCCCTGCAGGACACCAACGATCATTTCCTGGCGAACATGCAGAAGAACGGCTCGTACTCGGTGGTGCCGCGGATGCCCGGCGGCGAGGTGACCCCCGAGCAGCTGATCGTGATCGGCGAGATTGCCCGCGACTACGGCCTGTACACCAAGATCACCGGCGGTCAGCGCATCGACTTGTTCGGCGCGCGCGTCGACCAGCTTCCGGAGATCTGGCGCCGCCTCGTCGACGCCGGCATGGAATCGGGGCAGGCATACGGCAAGAGCCTGCGCACGGTAAAGAGCTGCGTCGGATCCACCTGGTGCCGGTATGGCGTGCAGGATTCGGTGGGCATGGCGGTGTTCCTGGAGAAGCGCTACCGCGGTCTGCGCTCGCCGCACAAGATCAAGTTCGGTGTCTCGGGCTGTGCCCGCGAATGCGCCGAGGCCCGCGGCAAGGATGTCGGCGTCATCGCCACCGAACACGGCTGGAACCTGTACGTGTCCGGTAACGGCGGGCAGAGCCCCAAGCATGCCGTGCTGCTGGCCGGCGGGGTGGATGACGAGACGCTGGTCGCCTACATTGATCGGTACCTGATGTTCTACATCCGCACCGCGGACAGGCTGCAGCGCACCGCGCCGTGGCTGGAGTCCCTGGAAGGTGGACTGGATCATCTCAAAGCGGTGGTCTGCGACGACAGCCTCGGGCTGGCCGCCGAATTGGAGGAAGCGATGGCGCGTCATGTCGCGGGATACCGCGACGAGTGGGCCGCGGTGCTCGACGACGAGGAGAAGCTGAGCCGCTTCGTCTCCTTCGTCAATGCTCCCGAGGTCGCCGACCCGACGATCCGCTTCGCCGACTACGAACGGCGCGTGCCGGTCCTGCTGGATATGCCGCCGATGCCGTCCGTGCCATCTGCGCCGCGGGAACCCGCCGAGCAGGACGCACCGGCCTCGGTGTGAGCCTGGCCCACATCCCGACCCGACCCCATCGGCTCTTCCCAGCCCGAAGGAGCACTGCAATGACAACACAACAGACCACCACTGAGTCACTGGTCGCCCCGACCGACGCGGCACTGGTCGCCCCGGGCGACGCGGCACTGGTCGCCCCGGGCGACGCAGACCTGCGGCACGTCACCGCACGGCATCCCGACGCCGTCGACGGCACGTGGGTGCGGGCCTGCCTGCTGTCCGACCTGTCGATCGGCCGCGGCGTCGGCGTACTCGGCCCGGATTTCGAGCAGGCCGCGTTGTTCCGCGTGCCGGCCGCCGAATCGGACCGCGAGGCCACCGCCGGACGCAGCAAGCTGTACGCCCTCGGCAACATCGACCCGTTCTCGCGGGCCGCGGTGATCTCGCGTGGGCTGACCGGCGACCGTGACGGCGAGCCGATGGTGACCAGCCCGCTCGGCAAGCAGGCGTTCTCGCTGCGCACCGGTATATGCCTCGACGACGAGTCGCGGTCGGTCCCGAGCTATGCGGTGATCGTGCGGGACGGCGCCGTCGAGGTGTTCTTCCCGAACCGATGAGTACCGGTCCCACTACGTCCGCATCGACGCCCGGCCGGGCCCGGACCACCCCCGCCCAGCGTGTGGCCGCCGAACCCGGCGACGACGGCTCCGATCCGGACGGTGCGTCGTTACCGCTGACCGGTTTCACCATCGGGATCACCGCCGCACGGCGCTCGGAGGAGTTCGGTGCTCTGCTCAACCGGCGCGGCGCGGACGTGCTGTCGGCGCCGACGATCATGATCGTGCCGCTGGCCGACGATTCGGCGCTGGCCGAGGTCACCGAGGAGATCATCGCCGACCCGCCGGATCTGATGGTGGCCACCACCGGTATCGGTTTTCGTGGCTGGGTGGAGGCGGCCGAGGGCTGGGGCAATGCCGAAGGTCTCCTGGCCGCGCTCGGCCGCAGCCGGCTGATCGCGCGTGGCCCCAAGGCCAAGGGCGCCATCCGCGCCGCCGGCCTGACCGAGGAGTGGTCCCCCGACAGCGAGTCGTCGTCGGAGGTGCTCGACAAACTACTCGACGAAGGCGTCGACGGTCTCCGGGTGGCGGTGCAGTTGCACGGGGCGACCACCGAATGGGAACCGCTGCCGGACTTCTGCGATGTCCTGCGCGCGGCGGGGGCCGAGGTGCTGCCGGTGCCGGTCTATCGCTGGCAGGTCCATCCGGATGTGGCGCGCATCGACAAACTGATCGCCGCGGTGATCCGGTCGGACCTGGACGCGATCACCTTCACCAGCGCACCTGCGGTGGCGGCGCTGTTCACCCGCGCCAAGGAACTGGGCAAGATGGCCGCGCTCACCCACGCCATGCGCACCTCGGTGCCCGCCTTCTGCGTGGGCTCGGTGACCGCGGGACCGCTTGAGGCGCAGCAGGTCCCGACGATCTACCCGCACCGCTACCGACTCGGCGCGCTGGCCCGGCTGATCACCGAGGAACTGCCGCGGCGCAGTCACCGGCTCCGGGTGCACGGCCACGACACGGCCATCCGCGGCCAGTCGGTGATGGTCGACGGCAACCTGCTCGAGCTGTCGGCCACCAGCATGACGCTGCTCAAGACCCTCGCGGTGACCCCGGGGCGGGTGGTTTCGCGCACCGATCTGCTCGCCGGGCTGCCCGGTGACAGTTCCGACACCCATGCCGTCGAGGTGGCTGTGGCCAGACTCCGTGCGGCGCTGGGGGATTCGAAGATGATTCAGACAGTGGTCAAGCGCGGCTACCGGCTGGCCGTCGACCTGGAATATGACGGGGAGGACGAATAGTGAACACACCATTGCCGCTCGGCGATCGGATGCGGGACGTGAACCCCGTGATCGTCGCCCACGGAACACGAAATCCACACGGCGTCAACATGATCGCCGAGATCGCCGCCGCCGTGAGCGAGCGGATCGGGACAACCCGCACCGCGTTCGTCGACGTCCTCGGCCCCACTCCGGCCGAGGTGCTCTCCGATCTCGCCGACGACCGTCCGGCCGTCGTCGTCCCGGCCTTCCTGGCGTCGGGATACCATGTGCGTCAGGATCTTCCGGGATATGTTGCGGAGTCGGGGCGGCCGGGGACCATCGTCACCCGGGCCCTGGGCCCAGACCCGGTGATCGCGGCGGTACTACGGCTGCGGCTGATCGAGGCCGGCTGGGAGCCGGGCGACGCGGTGGTGCTGGCAGCGGCCGGCTCCTCGGACGCCTCGGCCCGTGGTCAGGTACATCTGGCCGCCCGCCAGCTCGAGTCGCTGATCGGCGGCCGGGTGGAGGTCGGCTTCATCGCCACTGCTGAACCGACGGTGCCGCAAGCCATTTCACGGGCACGTCGACGGCTGCGCCGGGGCGGAAAGCTCGTGGTCGCCAGCTACCTGCTGGCGCCGGGCCTGTTCCACTCCCGCCTTTTCTCGATGGACGTCG
>NZ_JAGQTN010000211.1 GCF_020438995.1 Gordonia sp. (in: high G+C Gram-positive bacteria) | reverse complement strand
CGGTCACATTCCCCGTCGCTGCGCTCGCCCCGGTCACATTCCCCGTCGCTGCGCTCGCCCCGGTCACATTCCCCGTCGCTGCGCTCGCCCCGGTCACATTCCCCGTCGCTGCGCTCGCCCCGGTCACCTCGATCAGGTTGTCGAGGGCACTGATCACCATGTCCCGCAAGGCAGGTGGATCAAGAACCACCGCGTCGGCCCCGGCGCCGAGAATCACCCGCACCACCGACGACATGTAGCGCACCTCGATCTCCAGCAGATCGCCGTCCTCCTCACCCAACCGCTGGGGCGTCACCCGCCGAGCCATCCGGCGCACACCGTTCGCCCGCCCCCGCGCAGCCCACACATGAGCGATGATCTCGGTCGTACCGACGGCGGTGTCGACGGTGTCGGCAACGACCTGTTGTAGGTCGATACCGTCGGGAATCGTCACCGAGCCGTCCTTGCCGATCGACACCACATCGGCCAACCGCGACAACCGGAACGTCCTTGTCTCCTCACGCGTGCGATCGTGGCCGACCACATACCAGTGGCCACGATGGGTGACCACACCCCACGGCTCGAGCGTCCGCGTGACAGGTGCCGCGGTGGTGCCGGCACGGTAGACGAAGGTGACCGCGCGACCGGTGTCGATCGCCCGAACCAGCGCCGCCAGCACCGGTTCGGCACCCGCGGAACGCCCTTCGGGGGTTTCGATACCGGCGAACGCATCACCGGGCAGATCAATCCCGGCGGCCCCGAGCTTGAGCATCGCCGTCCGCGACAGTGTCGCCATCTCGGGCATCTCCCAGAACGCGGCCGCCATCGCCACCGCCGCGGACTCCTGCTCGTCGAGCGCGATCTCGGGAAGCTCATAGCTGGCCGGGTCGATCCGGTAACCCTCGTCACCCTCGGCGGTCAGACCCGTGATCACCGGTATCCCGGCATCACGAAGCTCTTTCTTGTCACGCTCGAGCTGCCGTTTGAACGACAGATCGGTCTTCGACTCCGCATACCCGTTCACATTCGCGCGAATATACTCAGCGGTAACGAACCTTGGTGTATGGAGTAAACAGATCACCAGATTCAGGACTCGCTCGTCCTTCGTGATCTTCGATGTGGCCACCCGAGAAACCCTACGACTACATGGACGCGATCAAACGATCAACGCGCTCATCGACACTCCGGAACGGATCTTTGCACAAGACCGTGCGCTGCGCCTGATCATTGAGCTTCAGATGCACCCAGTCGACCGTGAAATCCCGGCCCGCCTTCTGCGCCGCCGAAATGAAATCACCCCGCAACTTGGCGCGAGTCGTCTGCGGAGGCTCATCGACGGCCTCTTTGATCGCCTCATCCGTGGTGACCCGCGCCACCAGACCCTTCCGTGTCAGCACATCGAACACCCCGCGGCCACGTTTGATGTCGTGATAGGCCAGATCGAGCTGAGCGATCTTCGGATCGGCCAAATCCATCGAATATCGATTCTGGTAGCGCTCGAACAACTTCCGCTTGATCACCCAGTCGATCTCGGTATCGACCTTCGAGAAGTCACCTGATTCGACGGCATCGAGCACCCGACCCCACAGATCGACCACCAGATCCATCTCCGGATCGGGTTTCCGGTTGGTCATATGCTCGACGGCCCGCGCATAGTATTCACGCTGAATCTCCAACGCGCTCGCCTGCCGGCCACCGGCCAGACGCACCTGACGACGACCCGTCGTATCGTGGCTGACCTCGCGAATCGCCCTGATCGGATTGTCGAGGGCGAAATCGCGGAAACTCACGCCCGCCTCGATCATCTCCAGTACCAGCGTCGCCGAGCCTACCTTCAGCAGCGTCGTCATCTCCGACATGTTCGAATCGCCCACGATCACATGCAGACGCCGATACTTCTCGGCATCGGCATGTGGCTCGTCCCGGGTATTGATGATCGGCCGCGACCGGGTGGTCGCCGACGACACACCCTCCCAGATATGTTCGGCTCGCTGAGACAGACAAAACGTGGCCGCCTTCGGCGTGTGCAGAACCTTGCCCGCCCCACAGATCAGCTGCCGGGTCACCAGGAACGGCAGCAGGACATCGGAGATCCGGGAGAACTCCCCCGCGCGCACCACCAGATAATTCTCGTGGCAACCGTATGAATTGCCCGCTGAATCAGTGTTGTTCTTGAACAGATAGATATCGCCGCCGATGCCCTCATCGGCCAGCCGCTGCTCTGCGTCGATCAGCAGATCCTCCAGAACCAGTTCACCGGCCCGGTCGTGATTGACCAGCTGAATCAGGCTGTCGCACTCGGCCGTCGCGTACTCCGGATGCGAGCCGACATCCAGATACAGTCGAGCGCCGTTCTGCAAGAACACATTCGACGACCGACCCCACGACACGACCCGCCGGAACAGATACCGGGCAACCTCGTCAGGACTCAGCCGACGATGACCATGAAAGGTGCACGTGACACCAAACTCCGTTTCGATCCCCATGATTCGACGCTGCACGGCTCAACCCTACTCGTTCTGTGTTCTGTGTTCGGGGGACTACTTCGACGGATCTTCGGTTGTGGTCGACTCTTCTGCTGAGACCGCTTCGGGATCATCCGGTGTCGTCTGGGCGAGCAGTTCCTCGATGGTCTTGGCGGTGAGCCTGCGGAATGCCCTTCGGGGACGGTTGTGATCGAGGATCGCCACCTCCAGGTCGCTCGCCGTCAACTCGCGTCGTGGCGATTCCGCGGCGCCATTGGCAGCGGGGGGCGGCGTGGCCAGCGCGTCGACGGCCAGGGTCAGCGCGGCGGCCAGACTCAGGCCGGACTCGTACTTTTCCCGCAGTGCGGACGCGATGGACTCGGTGGCCCCGCCCATCACCAGGAACCTTGTCTCGTCCGAGATCGATCCGTCGTAGCTGATCCGGTACAGCTGCGACACCCCGGATTTGCCGGGCTTGGTCACCTCGGCCACACACAGCTCCACCTCGAACGGCTTGGGCTGCTCGGTGAACACCGAACCCAGCGTGTTGGCGTATGCGTTGGCCAGCGACAACCCGGACACATCCGCTCTGTCGTAGCTGTACCCACGCATGTCGGCGAGCTGAATCCCGGCTTTGCGCAGACTCTCGAACTCGTTGTACTTGCCTACTGCGGCGAATCCGATGCGGTCGTAGATCTCGCTGACCTTGCGCAATGTGTTCGACGGATTCTCGGCGACGAACAGCACGCCGTCGGCGTACGTGAGCGCCACGACGCTGCGCCCACGCGCGATACCCTTGCGGGCCAACTCCGAACGATCGCGCATGATCTGTTCGGCACTGGCGTAGTACGGAAAAGTCATCGCGCATCCCCCTCATGTGCCTCGGCACGACGATCGGCCACAGCATGGGCCGCCGCCTCGATCTCGGACGATGCCACCTCTCGGGACCCGGACGCATCGACCACGGCCGCCGTCGGGAAGATCCTGCGGACCAGGTCCGGACCGCCGGTCGCCGAATCATCGTCGGCGGCGTCATACAACGCCTCCACTGCGATGGCCAGCGCCGACGCCTCGTCGAGGTCGGGCCGGTACAGCTTCTTGAGGGACGATTTTGCGAACACCGATCCCGACCCGATCGCCTGATAACCACCGAACTCCTCGTGCCGGTCACCGGCCACGTCGAAGGAGAAGATCCGGCCCCGCTCATCGGGACTGTCGTGGTCGATGTCGTAGCCGACGAGCAACGGAATGGCAGCCAGGCCCTGCATCGCCGCACCCAGATTTCCGCGCACCATCGACGCGAGGCGGCTTACCTTGCCGTCGAGAGTAAGTGGCACTCCTTCGAGCTTCTCGTAGTGCTCCAGCTCGACCGCGAACAGCCGGACCATCTCGATCGCAATACCCGCGGTGCCCGCGATGCCGGCCGCCGAGTAGTCGTCGGTGAGGTACACCTTGCGCACGTCGCGGGTGGCGATCAGGTTGCCCATGGTGGCGCGGCGGTCGCCCGCGAGCACCACCCCACCGGGGTATGACACCGCCACGATCGTGGTGCCGTGCGGGATGTCCGAGGCGTCGGCACCGCGCATCGCCGCGAGCCGCTCCGCCCGGGCCGCGGGCAACTGCTCGGGAGCGTGCATGCGCAAATACTCGGTGAACGAGGAGATGTCAGCCCCGAAAGACAGGTGGGGACGCAGTGACGAACCGGGAGTGGATGAACTGAACCGGTCGCTCACTGGCCGCCCTTCTGCACGTAAGCGCGCACGAAGTCCTCGGCGTTCTCCTCCAGCACGTCGTCGATCTCGTCGAGCAGGTCGTCGGTGTCTTCGGCCAGCTTCTCGCGCCGCTCCTGACCGGCACTGCCGTCGGGGCCGAGACCCTCGTCATCGCCGCCGCCACCGTGTGTGGTCTGTTCCTGCGCCATCTGCTGCCTCCTTACCGATCGCCTGTCGGCGAGCCGTATCGATGACGGCCGACGGTGCCTGGCACCGGTACGACCGTGTCACCGATTGTCGTGCGATCCACCCTACCGGTGCCGGTGGCCTCGCGGGTGGCCACTGCGCCAGGGTGTCGTCACATAGCGCGTGTTCTCGGGGGCAAGCCCTAGTTGGTGAGCTGCCCGACCAGTTCTGCGGCCGAGTCCACCGAATCGAGGAGCGCTCCCACATGTGCTCTGCTGCCGCGTAGTGGTTCGAGCGTGGGGATCCGGACCAGGGATTCGCCGCCGAGATCGAAGATGACCGAGTCCCAGCTCGCCGCCGCTACCTCCCCACCGAACCGGCGCAGGCACTCACCGCGGAAGTAGGCGCGGGTGTTCTCCGGTGCGCAGGTGATCGCCCGGGTGACGTCGGCCTCGTCGACAAGCCGTTTCATCGAGCCACGCGCGACCAGCCGGTTGTACAGGCCCTTGTCCAGGCGCACATCCGAATACTGCAGGTCGATCAGTTGCAGACGGGGCGCCGACCACGTCAGTCCTTCCCGCTGGCGGAAGCCCTCGAACAGCCGCAGTTTGGCCGGCCAGTCGAGGATGTCCGAGCATTCCATCGGGTCGCGTTCAAGCTTGTCCAACACATCGGCCCACGTGTCGAGGACATGCTTGGCCCGCGCGTCGTCGCTGTGGTTCTGCTCGTGGAAACGGGTGCACCTCTGCAGGTACTCGCGTTGCAGCGCCAGAGCGGTGAGTTCGCGTCCGTCGGTGAGGGCGACGGTCGCCTGCAGCGTCGGATCGTGGCTGATGGTGTGCACGGCGGTCACCGGGCGTGCCAGTTCGATGTCGGAGAAGTCGACCCCGGCTTCGATGAGGTCGAGTACCAGGGACGTCGTTCCCACCTTGAGGTAGGTGGCGGTCTCGGCGAGGTTGGCGTCGCCGATGATCACGTGCAGTCGGCGGTACCGTTCCGGGTCGGCGTGTGGTTCGTCACGGGTGTTGATGATGCCGCGTTTGAGGGTGGTCTCCAGACCCACCTCGACCTCGATATAGTCGGCACGCTGCGAGAGCTGGAAACCGGCTTCGTCACCGGACTGGCCGATACCGACTCGCCCGGACCCGCAGATCACCTGACGGGACGCGAAGAACGTCGTCAGTCCGGCGATCACGGCGGTGAACGGGGTGCTGCGGTCCATCAGATAGTTCTCGTGGGTGCCGTAGGAGGCGCCCTTGCCGTCGATGTTGTTCTTGTACAGCTGCAGCTTCGGTGCACCCGGAACACTCGCGACGTAGCGGGCCGCGGCCTCCATCACCCGCTCGCCGGCCTTGTCCCAGATGACCGCGTCCAGCGGATCGGTCACCTCGGGTGCCGAATACTCGGGATGGGCATGGTCGACGTACAACCGGGCACCGTTGGTGAGGATCATATTGGCCGCACCGATCTCGTCGGCGTCGATGATCGGGGCCGGTCCCGACCCACGGCCGAGGTCGAAGCCACGGGCATCACGCAACGGCGACTCGACCTCGTAGTCCCAGCGTGTGCGCTTGGCTCGGGGAACGCTGGCGGCCGCGGCATAGGCCAGAACCGCCTGGGTGGACGTCATGATCGGGTTCGCGGTCGGGTCGCCGGGCGCAGATATGCCGTACTCGACCTCGGTACCGATGATTCGCTGCATACTTCGAGCCTAGTAGCCGCATGATCGGTTTCCGCACGTGCCCGGCCGGGCCGGTCCGGTGTCATCGTCGTGTCCGGCCCGGTGTCATAGAACAGACCCGGCGGCTTCGTCGCACAGTGTTAACCCGGCGGCAGCCGCAACCGGTCGCAGCGACGGCCGGGGCTCGGTAGCGTACAGGCGTGTGAAAGCCTTTCGCCGGTTCACCGTCCGGGTGCCACTGCCCGAGTCCCTCGCCGACCTGTCCGTCCTCGCCCACAACCTGCGATGGTCCTGGCACACGCCGACGCAGAACATCTTCGCCGCCGTCGACCCCGACCTGTGGTCCGCCGACCGCGACCCACTGCGGCTGCTTTCGGAGGTCTCCCCCGAGCGCATCGCAGAACTGTCCACCGACACCGACTTCATCGGCCGACTTCGTGAAGCTGCCGCCGACCTTGAGTCCTACCTCGCCGATTCAGCATGGTTCGGTGACTACGCGGCAACTCTCGACGGCGACCCGACCCACGCCGCGCCGTCCGGAATCGCCTACTTCTCGATGGAGTTCGGTATCTCGGAGGTACTGCCCATCTATTCCGGCGGCCTCGGCATCCTCGCCGGCGATCATCTCAAAGCGGCATCGGACCTCGGGCTGCCGCTGATCGGGGTCGGGCTGTTCTACCGCTCCGGCTACTTCCGGCAGAGCCTGAGCCACGACGGCTGGCAGGTCGAGCGCTACCCGGTCAACGATCCGACCGCCCTGCCACTGACCTTGCTGACCGGCACCGACGGTGCCCCGGTGTTCGTCACCATCCCGATGCCGAGCAGCCGCGTGCTGACCGCCCAGATCTGGGTGGCGACCGTCGGCCGGATACCGCTGCTATTGCTCGACTCCGACCTCGCGGGCAACGACGAGGAGATGCGGGCGATCACCGACCGGCTCTACGGCGGTGACCAGAACCATCGCATCAAGCAGGAGATCCTGCTCGGAATCGGCGGCACCCGCGCGATCCGCGAGTACACGCGCCTGTCGGGCCGGACCGCGCCGTCGGTGTTCCACATGAATGAGGGGCACGCCGGGTTCCTCGGTGTCGAACGCGTCCGTGAACTGGTGACCGGGCCGGACGGACTCGATTTCGACACCGCCGAGTCCGTGGTGCGCGCCTCGAACATCTTCACCACACACACTCCGGTGCCCGCGGGTATCGACCGGTTCCCAGTGGATCTGGTCCGCTACTACCTCGATCCCGACACCGAGGGCCGATCCCGGCTGCTCGGCGGTCTCGACGCGGCCACGGTGCTGGACCTGGGCGACGAGGCCGACCCCAACGTCTTCAACATGGCGCACATGGGTTTTCGGCTCGGTCAGCGCAGCAACGGCGTCTCGGAACTGCACGGGAGGGTGAGCCGCGAGATGTTCGCCGACCTGTGGCCGGGTTTCGATGCCGACGAGGTGCCGATCGGGTCGGTCACCAACGGCGTGCACGGACCCACCTGGGTGGCCCCCGCGTGGCAGCATCTCACCGATCCCGACTCACCGTCGGCCGATGCGGTATACCGGGAACTGACTGCCGGGAAGATATGGAACCAGCGCAACGAACTGCGCGCCGATCTCGTCGACGAAGTCCGGCGGCGGGCTTTCACCAGTGGACGCGACCGCGGATTCACCGACGCCGAACTCGGCTGGACCTCCGACATCTTCGACCCCGACGCGCTCACGATCGGGTTCGCCCGGCGCGCGGCCACCTACAAGCGACTGACGCTGATGTTGCGTGACCCGGAGCGGTTGCGGGCGATCCTCACCAATCCGGACCGCCCGGTGCAACTCGTCATCGCGGGCAAGGCCCACCCGGCCGATGACGGCGGCAAGGCGCTGATCCAGCAGGTGGTCCGGTTCACCGAGGACCCCGAACTGCGTGATCGGATGATCTTCCTGCCCGACTATGACATCTCGATGGCCCGGCACATCTATGCCGGGTGCGACGTGTGGCTCAATAATCCTGTTCGCCCGTTGGAGGCGTGCGGAACGTCGGGGATGAAGTCCGCCCTCAACGGCGGACTGAACCTGTCGATCCTCGACGGATGGTGGGACGAGATGGCCGACGGGGAGAACGGGTGGGCCATCGGTTCGGCCGAGGGGGTGACCGACGAGCACCGCCGCGACGATCTCGAGGCGCAGGCACTCTACGAGCTGCTCGAGGAGTCGGTGATCCCGCTGTTCTACGGCCGCGACGACGACGGCGTCCCGCAGCGTTGGGTGGAGATGGTGCGGCATACGCTCGCCGAACTCGGCCCGAAGGTGCTGGCCTCACGCATGGTCCGCGACTACACGACCGCCCTGTACGCACCGGCGGCCGCCTCGTTCGAGCTGATCTGCGCCCACGATTACGCCGGCGCCCGCGACCTCGCGCGGTACCGGGACCAGCTCAATCAGAAGTGGGGTGCGGTGCAGATCCTTGGAGTCGAGGACTCCGGTTCCGACGCGGCGACTGCCGCCACTGCAACACCTGATGCTGAGCCCGGTGCGTCGGTGACACTGACCGCGCACGTCGAACTCGGCGGATTCACCCCCGAACGGGTCGCCGTGCAGGCACTCGTCGGCCGAGTCTCACCGGAAGGCGACATACTAGACCCGGCCATTACCGACATGACGCCGACCGGCGGACCCGATGCGTCGGGACGCACCCTGTTCTCCGCCGTGGTGTCGCCCCGGCATTCGGGCAGACACGGTTACACGGCCCGCGTACTGCCCAAACACGCGAATCTGACCGACGACGCAGAGCTCGGATTCGTCCGGTACCCGTCGGGAACGGCCGAGGACGCCGGGCCCGGGGTCACGATCACCGACTCGGGATACGGCGCGACCGCGGCCGCGGCCGTCACTTCTTCCTGATACCGGCCGTCCTAGCCGCGGTTGGCTGCTCCGGGCTGGCTCTTACGTTTGAGGGTCAGCTTGGAGTAGGTGACGAATACCAGCAACGCACCCATAGCGATCAGGATCCCGTAGCTGAGGAACGCCGACGTCGCCGTCTGCTCCCACAGCGGTTCGTCCTGCGTCTGCGGTGCCAGCGGTGCGATCTTTGTGAGGTCGACGGCGATCGCGGATGCCGCGTACCCCCAGCGGCCAGGGAACAGCCAGGCGAGTTGCTCGAGACCGGCACGCCCGGCAAGTGGGAACAGACCGGCACAGAACACCAACTGCACCATCACGACCAGGACCAGCGGCGGCATCGTCTGCTCGGCCGAGCGCACCACCGCCGAGATGGTCAGACCGATGAGGGCGCTCACGCAGGCGAGCAAGGCGAGCGCGACGAACAGCTCGAGTGAGCTGGCCAGGAAGAAGCCGTTGCCGGCGGGTGTGCCGCGGCCGGCGTAGGTGATGGCCAGCATGACCGCCGCCTGCAGGATGGCGATCACGAAGAAGACCAGGATCTTGGCACCCAGATACGACGACGGACGCAGTCCGACCGCCCGTTCTCTCTCGTAGATGGCACGTTCGCTGACCAGGTCACGCACCGTCAGCGCCGCACCCATGAACATCGCGCCCAGGACCAGGACCACGATGATCTGGACGGCCTCACCCGGATTGTCGGCGTTGTTGAGGGTCAGGCCCTTGTCGCCGGGTATGACCAGGGTGAGCAACCCGAGCACGAGCGGCAGCACACCGAGGAACACCAGATATCCGCGGTCGGCGAAGATCAGCCGGACCTGTCTGCGGCCGATGGTGCTGATCTGCCGCACCATGCTGGTCTGCGGCGCCCGGATCGGTTTGCCGCTGCGCGGGGCCGGAGGTGCGGGGGGCGTGGGAATGCGTCCGGACTCATACCGCGATGCGGCAACGTCCGGGGAGGACGCGACGAACTCGAAGATCTCGGCCCAGTCGTCGGTTCCCATCGCCGCGATCACGTTCGATTTGGCAGGCGAGCCGCAGTAGGCGGTCTTACCGCCCGGGGCGAGCAGTAGAACCTGATCGCACATCGACAGGTAGCTGAGCGAGTGCGTCACCACCATCACCACCCGGCCGGCATTGGCGAGCAGGCGCAGAGTCTTCATCACCTGGCGGTCGAGGGCCGGGTCGAGACCGGAGGTCGGCTCGTCCAGGATCAGCAGCGACGGCCCGGTCAGCAGTTCCATCGCCACCGAGGCACGTTTGCGCTGGCCACCGGATAGTTTGTCGACGCGCGTGTCCAGATGCTCGGTCAGCTGCAGCTCGGCGAGCACTCCCATGATGACCTTGTCGCGGTCCGCTTTGGAGGAGTCGGTGGGCAGGCGCAGTTCGGCCGCGTACCTGAGTGCTTCCCGCAATGTCAGTTTCATGTGCAGCACGTCGTCCTGCGGCACCATCCCGATGCGGGTGCGCAGCGCCTCATATTCCTCGTGGACGTTGCGGCCCTCGAATGTCACGTAGCCGGCGGTGGGATTGGCCAAGCCGGCGACGATCTTCGACATCGTCGACTTGCCCGCACCCGAGGGCCCGATGATGGCCGTGAGCGTGCCTGGAGCGGCGTTGAACGAGACATTCTGCAGCAGTTTCTTGTTGCCGTCGACGGTGAGGCTCACGGCGGTGACCTGCACGCCGTCGGCGACGGCGGACTCCTCCTGGCCGCGCAGCAGGGTGCCGTGACTGACCACGAAGTCGCTGTTACCGATGGTGACGACATCGTTCTCGCGCAGTACCGCCCGGCTGATGCGGGAGCCGTTGACGAAGGTGCCGTTGACGCTGTGCAGGTCTTCGAGGACCAGGCCTTCGCCGACCTGCGACAGCTTTGCGTGGTGGCGCGATGCCAGGACGTCGTTGACGACGATGTCATTGTCCGGTGTGCGGCCGATGGTGCGGGCAGGTCCGCCGGCGCTGACGCTGATGGTTTCGCGGGACGGCTGACGGTTGGGAGGTGGCATGTGCGCCGGCCGCTGTGCCTGCTCTGGGATGACCTCGATGACCGGTCCGGTGTTCGGGTCGCCGAGCCGGATCTGCACCGGTCCGCTGATGGCGAACTCGCCGAGGCGTCGTCCGTTGACGAAATATCCGTTGGTGCTTCCGGCGTCGACCACCGCCCAGTGGTTACCTCGCCACACGAAGGCCAGATGCCGACGCGAGACGAGTGGGTGGTTGACGACGATATCGTTCTCAGGCGTCCGGCCCAACGTTGTCTGCGGGGCCCCGCCGAGGCGGAAGACCTGCCCGTTGACATGTACCCGGCATGGCAGCAATCCCTGGGGAGTGGTCACGCGATGACTCTAATCGCAGATCGGCAGTCGGGCTATAGATCGTCGTACGACCGGACTACGGTCGGCGCGCCGCATATGCGAAAGCCCCGGGTGCCACGCATGTCCGTGGTAGGGCACCCGGAGCGTTCACGTGCCGCTACAGATACTGACCGGTATTGGTCTCGGTGTCGATAGCCCGGCTGGCACCGGAGTTCTTGCCGGTGACCAGGGTGCGGATGTACACGATCCGCTCGCCCTTCTTACCCGAGATCCGCGCCCAGTCGTCGGGGTTGGTGGTGTTGGGCAGGTCCTCGTTCTCGGCGAACTCGTCGAGGATCGAGTCGAACAGATGCTGCACCCGCAGGCCGGGCTGGCCGCTGTCGAGCTGCGACTTGATCGCGTACTTCTTGGCCCGGTCGACGACGTTCTGGATCATCGCACCCGAGTTGAAGTCCTTGAAGTACATGACCTCCTTGTCACCGTTGGCGTAGGTGACCTCGAGGAAGCGGTTGTCCTCGCTCTCGGCGTACATCCGCTCGACGACCCGCTCGATCATCGCCCGGATGCACGCGGCCTTGTCTCCACCGAACTCGTTGATGTCGTCGACGTGCACCGGCAGCGCGTCGACGAGGTACTTGGAGAAGATGTCCATCGCCGACTCGGCATCGGGCCGTTCGATCTTGATCTTCACGTCCAGTCGCCCCGGACGCAGGATGGCCGGGTCGATCATGTCCTCACGGTTGGAGGCGCCGATGACGATGACGTTCTCCAGGCCCTCGACGCCGTCGATCTCGCTGAGCAACTGCGGGACGACAGTGGTCTCGACGTCGGAGGACACGCCCGAACCGCGGGTGCGGAAGATCGAGTCCATCTCGTCGAAGAACACGATGACCGGGGTACCTTCGGAGGCCTTCTCCCGTGCCCGCTGGAAGATCAACCGGATGTGTCGCTCGGTCTCGCCGACGAACTTGTTGAGCAGCTCGGGGCCCTTGATGTTCAGGAAGTACGACTTGGCTTCTTTGGCGTCGTCACCGCGCACTTCGGCGATCTTCTTGGCCAGCGAATTGGCGACGGCCTTGGCGATGAGCGTCTTACCGCAACCGGGAGGTCCGTACAGCAGCACACCCTTGGGCGGGCGCAACGCGTACTCGCGGAACAGGTCCTTGTGCAGGAACGGCAGCTCGACGGCGTCGCGGATCTGCTCGATCTGCCGACCGAGACCGCCGATGTCCTCATAGCCGACGTCGGGTACTTCTTCGAGGACCAGGTCCTCGACCTCGGCCTTGGGTACCCGCTCGAACGCGAAGCCGGCCTTGGTGTCCACCAGCAACGAGTCACCGGGGCGAAGCTTGCGGCCCGGGCCGTCGATGTCGCCCTCCATCGAGCCGATCAGCGGCTCGGCCAGCCACACGACCCGCTCCTCGTCGGCGTGACCGACGACGAGTGCGCGTTTGCCGTCGGCGAGGACCTCGCGCAGGGTGCTGATCTCCCCCACCGAGTCGAACTCGCACGCCTCGACGATGGTCAGCGCCTCGTTGAGGCGTAGCGTCTGCCCCTTGTGGAGGGTGTCGACGTCGATGTTCGGTGAGCACGACAGCCGCATCTTGCGGCCCGAGGTGAACACGTCGACGGTGGCGTCGGGGTACACCTCAAGCAGCACACCGTAACCGCTGGGCGGCTGGCCGAGCCGGTCGACCTCCTCGCGCAAGGCGATGAGCTGCTGCCGTGCTTCCTTGAGCGTTTCGAGAAGTTTGGCGTTGCGCACCGTCAGCGAGTCCACCCGCTGCTGGAGCTCACGATCGCGATTGGCATCCGCACCCAACGCCGCTGTCGGCGAATAGGCCGGGACGAACGAATCCCCGGCGTTCGGCGTCCGGGACTCATTTGCCCGGCCGGAATTGTCTTGACGGTCAGATTCGGTCATTGCTGACTCCTCTCCCCGGAAGCACACTCGAGTGATGCACCGTGACTCCACGCTACCGGTGCACGGCGCCGAATGCTTCGCACGGCGCACCTTACGGCCGGTCGCGGCGTTAAATGTGTGTCGCGCCCGTGTGTGCGTGATGTTTCCGCGATGAACCCACCGAACCGGTGCGCACGTCAGCCCTTGGTCGGTCTGCGCTGTGGCCGCAAGGTGGTCGTCCCGTCGGCCAGGCGCCGCGCGGTGATCAGAAATGCGGTGTGACCTTGCATTCTGTGTTCGGGACGCACAGCCAGACCCACGGCGCTCCACTCGCGCACCATCGACTCCCAGGCGCGTGGTTCGGTCCAGCACTCCTGATCGCGCAGCGCCTCCATCACCCGCGACAACTGAGTGACGGTCGCGACATAAATCACCAGGACTCCCCCCGGTTTCAATGTCCGGCGCACCACGTCGAGCGGTTCCCACGGCGCCAGCATGTCCAGAATGATGCGGTCGTACTGGTCGGCAGGATCGTGGTTGGCCAGATCGTCGACGACGAGCCGCCAATTGTCGGGGGCGCCGCCGAAGAACGTCTCGACGTTGCGCTGGGCGTGTTCGGCGTGATCCTCACGCACCTCGTACGAGCGGACCTCACCGTGCGAACCCACGGCCCGCAGCAGCGAACAAGTCAGTGCACCCGATCCGGCACCGGCCTCCAGGACTCGCGCACCGGGAAAGATGTCACCCTCGGTGACGATCTGGGCGGAGTCTTTCGGATAGATCACCTGCGCGCCACGCGGCATCGAGAGCACATAGTCGACGAGCAGCGGACGCAACGCCAGGTATTGCGTGCCGCTGGTCGCCGACACGATGGATCCCTCGGGGGCTCCGATCAGGTCGTCGTGGCTGATCGCGCCGCGATGGGTGTGGAACTGTTTGCCTTCCTCGAGGACCACGGTGAACTTGCGGCCCTTGGCATCGGTGAGCTGAACGCGATCGCCGATGACGAACGGGCCGGTTGTGGGCATGGTGAGGTGTTTCCTTCCTGTTCCCCGTCAGGCGGTCGGCGGCGGGGTGTGGGTGTCCGGACGAGATTGTCACAGGAGTCGCCTAACCTGCCAATTGTGGGTATCACCGTCGAACAGACCACGCCGCGGCACCGCGCAATGCCGGCGGAGAGCGACCGCCGGGGAATCGTCGGCCGGCCGCTGGCTCTGTCGCCGTCGCGGGCGGCCGACTTCAAACAGTGCCCGCTGCTCTACCGGTACCGGACCATCGACAGGTTTCCCGAGACACCGACACCCGCGCAGACCAGGGGCACGGTGGTGCATGCGGCGCTGGAGAACCTGTTCGACATGCCGGCCGAGCTACGCACCCGGGAATCGGCGGATCTGCTGGTGGAGGGTGCGTGGGCGGCGTTGTGCGAGGGTGATCCGTCCCTGCACGAGGTGGTCGCCCCGGAGGCGGCCGACGAGTTCATCGCCTCAGCACAGAAGTTGATCGCCACCTACTATTCGATGGAGAATCCCACCGCCTTCGAGGCAGCCTCGTGCGAGGAGTATCTGGAGGTGTCGTCGGTCGACCTGCCGTTGCGTGGGTTCATCGACCGCATCGATATCGCCCCGACCGGTGAGGTCCGGGTGGTCGACTACAAGACCGGCCGCGCACCGGGCGAATCCGGCGAGGCGCGGGCGTTGTTCCAGATGAAGTTCTACGCGCTGGCGTTGTGGCGCGACCGCGGGGTTGTCCCGGACCGGTTGCAGCTGATGTATCTCGCCGACGGCCAGCAACTGACCTACACTCCCGAGGCTGCCGAACTCGAGCGGTTCGAACGCACACTGACGGCCATCTGGTCGGCAATCCGTATCGCGGTCGCCACGGGAGATTTCCAGCCGCAACGGTCGTGGCTCTGCAAGTTCTGCGAGCACAAGTCCCGCTGCCCCGCGTTCGGCGGCACTGTGCCCGACTACCCCGGTCCCCCGCCCGGATTCGGCTGATAAGTCTGCGCGCAGGCGGCGCGTACCCGGTCAGCCCCAGCTCTTTGCCTGTTCGACGATGAATCCGGCCAGGATCAGGGCGCTGCCGCCCACCTCGCCGACGATCAGCGCGATCATGAAGCCCATCACCGGCGGGTGCAGCGGCTTCAGCTGGTTCTCGGTGTCCTGTTTCCAACCGTGCAGGCAGTACGACCCGATCGCGGCGACGAAGAAGAACACCACCACACTCAGTGCACCCACATTGAGCCAGGTAGGCCAGGCGCTGAACTGGACGAAGGCCGCCAGCAGACCGGTCGCGAAGGCGTACAGGAGCGCCGCCCGGTGGGCGATGTCGACGTAGACGTGAGCCTGCCCCTGCGGACTGCGGGCGATCTGCTGGAACTTCCAGATGCCGAGCAGCAATGCCCAGAGGAAGATCAGCCCGGCGAGGATCAGGGCGACTTGCGCGGATACGGTCAGCGTCACCGATTCACCGTAGTCCCCCGGACCATCGG
>NZ_JAGQTN010000020.1 GCF_020438995.1 Gordonia sp. (in: high G+C Gram-positive bacteria) | reverse complement strand
CGTATCGAGAAGGGTGAACGCAAGGTATCGGCCGTGGAACTGGTCGAACTGGCCGCAGCGTTGGGCGTGCCGCTGGCGTGGTTCGTGCGTGACCCGTTGCCGGCTGTGGTGAGTCGACGCACTGATGCGGCACCCTCGCATGAGGTGACCGCCGGGTTGGATCGTCAGCTGGAGCTGTTCTCTGGTGATGTGGCCGCACTGCTCGCTACCGGTGTGATCGCCGGCGAGGACCGTGAACGCGTGTGGCGGCTTCCACGGGATCACACAGAGGCCGAGACGACCGCTGCACAAGTTCGGAAGCATCTTGGCGCCTCCGATACGCCGTTGCTCGACCTTGCCCGAACCGCCGAACGTTTCGGGCTGTACTCGTGTTCGTTGCCGCTCGGTGCCGGTGGTGCTGACGGAGCGCTGGTGGAAGTCGCCGGCGGTGTCGCGGCCGCGGTGATCGATGGTGATCCGAAGGTGGGTCGTCGTCGGATGTCGTTGGCGCACGAACTCGGGCATTGGTTGTTTGGTGACCCGTACGACGTCGGTGCCCAAGACGCTGAGCGCATGATCAACTCGTTCGCCGCGCACTTCCTCGCACCCCGCTCCGGCGTCACAATGGCGTGGGGTTGCGATCCGTCGCGGTCGGTTCGCGACAAAGCGGTGTTCGTCGCCGGAGCGTTTCGGATGTCGTGGACGGCCGCGATCCTGCACCTGCGGAACCTGAACCTGATCACCGACACCGACTACCGCGCTCTGGAAACGCGGCTGCCGGTACCGGGCGAGTTCGCCAAACTCGGCATCACGCTGAACGCAGACGAGTTGAAAGCGCCATCATTGTCACCGGGTATCACCGCCGCGATCATCGAGGCGTACGTGGATCGGCGGATGTCTGCGGCGCGGGCGACGGAACTGCTTCGCGGCAGCCTCGCCGAGGACGAGCTTCCCGAACAGCGGATCGAATCGGCCGCCGACTACGTGAGCCTGTGACCGCCGGCGGCGAATCCCGTTGGGTGATGGACACGTCCACCTTTACCCACTTCTGCCGAGCGAAACGGGAAGATGTCCTGCAGCAACTCGCCCCGCGGGGGTTGATCCTGATCCCCGACAGCGTCGACGTGGAGATCAGCCGCGGCCGCGAGCGTGGCTACGACCTCCCAGACATCGACAGTCTCCCGTGGGTAGAGCGAGGCATCCTCACCGAGGACTAGCAGAATCTGCAGATGCTGATCAAGGTCGACATGCCGTCAGGTGACGTTCCCACGAAGAATCTCGGCGAGTGCGCAGTGCTTGCATGCGCAACAACACGCGGGATGATCGCGGTGATCGACGACGGGGACGCACGAGCGCAGGCACGCGCGCGGAACCTGCGATTCGTGACTACGATGCACATCGTCATCGAGGCATACAAGCGCTCGCGCGACACCGAAGAAGCCGAGCAACTCTATGAAGCCTTGCTCGCGACCGACATGCGCTTGCCGCGGGTCGACAGCGTGATCGGGTGGGCTTACGAGGTGGGTCTGTTGCCGGCCTAGCCGATCGCGCCGGACAAAAAGATGTCCTCGCCGCCGCCGACCATCGTGTGTCCATCCCGATTCGCGGCCGCGCCCAAAGCCTCGATATCGCCGCAGCAGCCGCTATCTGCCTCCACTAAAGCGTCCGTGTCAAGGCAGATAGGCGAACTGACGTAAGGGCTGAATGTCGTAACCGGCCAGTACAAAGAGCCCATGGGATACATGGGAAAAGAGAACAGTCCCGTGGTGACCACCCGGGCACGGACCGCTTCGTCGGCCTGCGGCCCGGCCGTTCTCGCCGGTCGACTAGTCTTTATGGGGTCCAATCGGGCACATCCAGCGACAACAACGAGGAGATCGCCGACCGTGGCCAACTCTGACGCCCCCACTGCGGGCGGAACCTTGACGTTCCCGGAACCGGCTGAGCTCGATGCCGCCGCGTCGGCTGCGATCGAGGCGTTTGCCGCTGTTGCCGATCTCGACAGCCTTGCAGAGGCCAAGACGGCGCATCTGGGTGACAAGTCGCCGATCGCGCTGGCCCGCCGCGCGCTGGGCAGCATCCCCAAGGAACAGCGGTCCGCAGCCGGCAAGCTCGTCAACGAGGCGCGCGGCAAGGTCAATGCGGCCCTCGACGCCCGCACCGCGGTACTGCACGCCGAACGCGACGCAGCGGTGCTGGTTGCGGAGTCCGTCGACGTCACTTTGCCGAGTGCCCGTCGCCGGGTCGGTGCGCGTCACCCGATCACGGTGATCGCCGAGCAGGTGGCGGACGTGTTCATCGGCATGGGCTGGGAGATCGCCGAAGGCCCCGAGGTGGAGACCGAACACCACAACTTCGACGCCCTCAACTTCCTGCCCGACCATCCGGCGCGTTCGATGCAGGACACCTTCTACATCGCACCCGAGGGTTCGCGGCAGGTGCTGCGCACCCATACCTCGCCCGTGCAGGTGCGCTCGATGCTCACCCGCGAGCTGCCGATCTATGTGGCCTGCCCGGGCCGCACCTTCCGCACCGATGAACTCGACGCCACCCACACCCCGGTGTTCCATCAGATCGAAGGCCTGGCCATCGACAAGGGGCTGACCCTGGCAAATCTGCGCGGCACCTTGGAGGTGTTCGCCAAGGCGCTGTTCGGTCCCGACACCACCACCCGGATGCGGCCGAGCTACTTCCCGTTCACCGAGCCGTCCGCCGAGGTCGACGTGTGGTTCCCCGGCAAGAAGGGCGGCGCGGGCTGGGTCGAATGGGGTGGCTGCGGCATGGTCAACCCGAATGTGTTGCGCGCCAGCGGAATCGACCCCGATGTCTACTCCGGGTTCGCCTTCGGTATGGGTCTGGAACGCACGCTGCAGTTCCGCAACGATCTTCCCGACATGCGCGACATGGTCGAGGGTGACGTCCGCTTCACCCAGCCGTTCGGCCCCGCAGTCTGATCACACGACCACCACTTTTCGACGAAAGTAGCTGACTTCACGTGCGTGCTCCACTGTCTTGGTTCACCGACGTCCTCCGGCATGGCGACCCGGCCTGGTCGGCCACCGCCGCCGAGGTGGACGCCGGTTTCGTGCGCGTCGGCTTCGAGATCGAAGACGTCGAACCGTTCCCGGAGATCACCGGCCCGCTGATCGTCGGCCGCGTCGAAGCCATCGAGGAACTGACCGAATTCAAGAAGCCGATCCGCTTCTGCCAGGTCGACGTGGGTGAGGAGCAGCCGCGCGGCATCGTGTGCGGTGCCCGCAACTTCGCCGAGGGCGACCTGATCGTGGCGGCGCTGCCCGGTGTGGTGCTGCCCGGGCCGTTCGCGATCGCCGCCCGCAAGACCTACGGCAAGACCTCCGACGGCATGATCTGCTCGGTCGCCGAGATGGGGATCGGCGCAGACGCGTCGGGCATCCTCGTGCTCGCTCCCGGTACCGCGGAACCCGGCGCCGACGCCCGCGAGGTGCTGGGTCTGGCCGACACCGCCATCGACATCAACGTGACCCCCGACCGCGGTTACGCGTTCTCGGTGCGTGGCCTCGGCCGCGAGCTTGCCGGCAGCTTCGGCGTGCCGTTCGTCGATCCGGGTGCCGGCCGCCCGACGCTTGCCGACGACGGCAGCCGGGATGCGTGGCCAGTGGCGATCGAGCCCGATTCGGCGGCTACCCGCTACACCGCCCGCGTCATCACCGGCGTCGACGCCGCGGCGGTGTCACCGTGGTGGATGCAGAAACGTCTGCTCGTTGCCGGGATCCGGCCGATCTCCGCGATCGTCGACATCACCAACTACGTGATGATCGAACTCGGCCAGCCGCTGCACGCGTTCGACGCCGACAAGATCACCGGCACCATCACCGTCCGGTCGGCGGCATCGGGGG
>NZ_JAGQTN010000210.1 GCF_020438995.1 Gordonia sp. (in: high G+C Gram-positive bacteria) | reverse complement strand
GTTCGAGCAACCAGCCCGCAGGACTCAGATACCAGGGTTGCTCGACCACGTCTCTCCACATCCTCGACGGCAACCTCCTAAAGGTACGCCGTCGTAGGGCCGATCACGCTGCAACCACCGCGGCGCCGTCGTCAAACTCAGACCCGCTGGCTCATTCCTGCGTCAACGGGTAGTTCGACGCCGGTGACGTAGCGGCCGGCCTCGGAGCTGAGGTAGACGATGGCGTTGGAGATGTCGACGGGCTGGATGTTCTCGACGGGTAGTGCGTTGACGAAATACTTGGCGTAGTCGGGGTATTCGCCCAGGAACTCTCCCATGTAGTCGTTGGTGATCATGGGGGTCTGTACACCGGTCGGGTGGATCACGTTGACACGGATGTTGTGCGGCGCGAGCTCGTTCATCAGGGTGCGCATCAAACCGACGAGGCCGTGTTTGGCGGCGACGTAGTGCGCGATCATCGAGATACCCCGCAGTCCGCCGGTGGAGCCGGTGAGCACGATGGATCCGCCGTTCCCGGCGTCGATCATCGCGGGAACGGCTGCCGCGACGGTCCGCCAGACACCGGAGAGGTTGACGCCGATCATGTCGTCCCATTCGTCCTCGGTGATCGACCAGGTGTTCTTGGCGAATGAGGCGATACCGGCGTTGGCGGCGATGACGTCGAGGCGACCGAACTCGGCCACACCGTCGGCGACGACCGCCCGCACGGAGTCGAGTGCGCGGACATCGGCCTGTCGTGCCACGATCCGCCGGCCGGTTGCCTCGACAGCGGCGACGGTCTCCTGCAGATCGTCGGGCGTGGCCATCGGGTATTGGATGGACGAGATCTGGTCACACAGGTCGAAGGCTATGATGTCGGCGCCTTCCTCGGCCATGCGGACGGCGTGCGAGCGACCTTGGCCGCGGGCCGCGCCGGAGACGAGTGCGACTTTGCCCTCGAGTTGTCCGGTCATGATGAAACCTCTTTTCGTGAGTTGTGTTGCTTCGGAACGTGTGTGAATAGCGCGTTGGTAGTTGCTCAGTGGGTGGAAGGGTCTATGACACTCATCGACTCGTGCAGTATCCGTGCGCAGTCGGCCGCGTCGGAGTGCCTCGCTCCGTACGAAAGTACTTCTGGGGCAACAGGTCCGGAGTATCCCGTGTGGGTCAGGGCGTCGCGGAACGGCCGGAAGTCGAAGGCGCCGTGTCCCGGCGGCATCCGACCCCACCGGCTGGCGGTGAAGAACTCGTCGGCGTCGTCGGCCCGGCGTGCACCGTCGCTGATCTGGACGAGACCGATCCGCTCGGCCGGTAGTGCCCGCAACGTCGCCCAGTCAGGCGTGCCGTGCATCATGTGCCAGCTGTCGACCACGATGCCGAGCAACGAGGGTCCGACGGTGTCGGACAGGGCGACGGCGTCGCTGATGGCGGGCACCGGCCCGTAGGCCATGAACTCGAGGTCGAGTCGGGCACCACCGCCCGCGATGATCTCCGCGCACGCCCGCACCTCGTCGATCACTGTGTCGGTCAGCGGTGCGTCGACGATGCCCATGCAGCTGCGCACACCCAGAAGTCCCGCCAATTCCGCTGTTGCGGAAGCCTGTTCGCGGGTATCGGTGGTACCGATCCGCAGCACACCGATGTCGGTGACCGACAGTTCGCGCGCCGCGACCACCGCCACGATCCGGGCTCTGCCCTCTCTGCTGAACAGGTCGTCACCGAGGGCGACGTTGTCGAGACCGACTGCGGTGAAACCCGCCACGACGGCGGCGTCGAGGAGCGATTCCAGATCGGCTGCGGCGTACGGGATCGGTGGGCGTCCACTCCCCGGCGACGGGAAGGTCAGCCACGTCAGTGTCGACATCGATACCTGCATATGTACTCCTCGTCCGACCTGCGGGTGGTGGCTACTTCCCCTGCTTATACGGCTCGAAGAACGGCAGTGCCATCCGCAGCAGATCCTC
>NZ_JAGQTN010000209.1 GCF_020438995.1 Gordonia sp. (in: high G+C Gram-positive bacteria) | reverse complement strand
GCCGCACTCGCATACGAGTTTCCGACCGGCGACATCGAACAAATCCTGGAGGAGACCGAGGCCGGATACCATTCATGACCGTCTTCCTCGACGCCAACATCGTCATGTACGTGATCGGCGCTCCGCACGAGAACCGGGATCGAAGTCAGGTCCTTCTTGACCAGTTGATCGTCTCGGGGACCAGATTGGTGACCGATGTGGAGGTCTTTCAGGAGATCCTCCACCGGTACGGTGCTATCAATCGTCGAGATGCTATCGAACCGGCGTTTGCACTACTCCACGATCTCGTCGACGAGGTGTTCACCGTCGGCCTCGCGGAGATCGAAACGGCAAAGGACATCGTGCTCGGCCACGGATCCGGCGCACGTGACGCGCTACATGTCGCGGCCATGAGGAGTCACGATGTCGCCAGAATCCTGACGTTCGACCGGGGATTCGACCGCTTCAACGACCTCGAGCGAATCCACTGAGACGGCCGTCAATGGGGAACGCCGTCGTCATTGTCACCTTCGGCGCCGGTAGTTAGTGTTGCTATATGACCAGCGACAACGTTCTCGCAGTGATCTTCAACTCCACCTGCGACGACTTCGATGCGGTGACGCCGCAGGTATGGGGGCCGGCCGGGCGGGCACTCGTCGACGCGCTGCGGTTGCAGCCCGGCGAGCGGGTGCTCGACGCGTGTTCGGGAACCGGGGCGTCGGCCATCCCTGCCGCCCATGCGGTCGGACCCACCGGGCACGTCGACGCCATCGACATCGCCGACGACCTCCTTGCCCGCGCCCGTACCAGAGCCGCGGCCGACGGTCTCACCAACATCGACTTCCGCTGCGCCGACGCCACCGCGCTACCCGCACCCGACACGCCGTACGACGTACTGTCGTGTGCGTTCGGGGTGTTCTTCCTGCCCGACATGGACAACGCCGTTCGGGGTCTGCTCGATCAGATTCCCGGTGGCAGGATCGGTGTCGCGGTCTGGCACAAAGGGGCGCTCACCGAGTTCACGGCGACGTTCTTCGAGCAGGTGGCCGTGCTCAACGCACAACCGCAGCCGACGGCGGGGGTAAGGTCGGGATCGGACGAGCCCAGACCGATCAACCGTATAGAGACCGTCCCGCTGATCACCGACTGGCTCACGTCGCTCGGCGTCGTCGATGTCCGGACGCGGGTGTTGTCGTTGCCGGTGCCGTGCACCGACGAGTTCGCGTGGTCGATGATTCTCGGCAGCGGCCTGCGCGGGGCGCTCGGCGGGTTTTCCGATGATCAGCGTGAATTGTTGCGCCGCAACTTTGTTCAGGCGCTGTCCGGCAAAGGTATCCGGGAGGTCAACTGCGACACACTGATTGCGGTTGGCAGAGTGCCGTAGCGGTCGTGATCGCAGAGGGGTGTGGGCGTGGTTGAGTCAGGTGCAAAGGTCACCGGACCCTTCGTGACCCTCGCTCCTTCGTCGCTTTGGCCTCAGGGATCAAGATGGTCGGCGGCGCCTTCGTCGCTTCGGCCTCAGGGATCACGATGGTCGGCGGCGCCTTCGTCGCTTCGGCCTCAGGGATCACGGTGGTCGGCGGCGCCTTCGTCGCTTCGACCTCAGGGATCACGATGGTGAGTCACGCTCTCGTCGCCTCGACCCCTCAGGATCAAGAAGCTGTGCAGCCCAGCGACATTCTCGCGCGCCGAGATGTCAGGTGGGGATGTCCAGGCCGAGGTCGAGGACTGTGACGGAGTGGGTGAGGCCGCCGACGGCGATGTAGTCGACACCGGTGCGGGCGTAATCGCGGGCTACGTCGAGGGTGAGGCCGCCGGAGCTTTCCAGTTTGGTCTCCGGGGAGCGAGTGTTGCGGCGCTGCACCGCCATCTGGGTGGCCCAGGGTTCGAAGTTGTCGAGCAGGACGAGCTGCGGTTTCAGTTCCAGCACCTCGTCGAGCTGCGCGAGGGAATCGACCTCCACCTCGACGGGGATGTCGGGAGCTGCGGCCCGCACGGCATTGAGAGCCGCGCTGACCGAGCCCGCGGCGGCGACATGGTTGTCCTTGATCAGCGCCGCATCTCCCAGACCGAGACGATGATTGACGCCACCGCCGGCGCGGACCGCGTACTTCTGCAAAGACCGCAACCCCGGCAACGTCTTTCGGGAATCACGGACCTTCGCCGAGGTGCCGGCGAGCTCGGTCACCCACTCCGCGGTCGTGGTCGCGATCCCGGACAGATGGCAGATCAGGTTGAGTGCGGTGCGTTCGGCGGTGAGCAGCGCCCGGGTGGGTGCGTGCACCGCGAGCACCACATCGCCACGACCGACACGGGTGCCGTCGGCGACCTGGGCGGTCACCGTGTAGTTGCCCGCGCCGATCACCTCGTCGAACACCGCCAGCACCACCGGGACACCGGCGATCACCCCGTCACCGCGGCTGACGATGGCGGCATCGGTGACGGCGTCGGCGGGAACCGTGGCCACCGAGGTGACATCGGGTCCGTACCGCAGATCCTCGTTGAGGGCGGTACGGATCAACGTGCGCACTTCGTCGGTGACCGGTTCCCCCAGCTCCGACGCCGCCACCTGACCGATGAAGCCGGCTGTCATTCCCCGGATCCCGGGTTGCCGATGGCGATCATCCGCTCGACGCTCCGGCGTGCCTTGGCGGCCACATCCTCGGGCACGAACACCTCGTCCTTGCCCTCCCGCAGGGCGCGCAACAGCGCGGCCGGGGTGATCATCTTCATGTACGGGCACGATGCACGGCCGTTGACCGGCTGGAAGTCGATGCCCGGCGCGGCCTTGCGCAACTGGTGCAGCATGCCGATCTCGGTGGCCACCAACACCTGCTTGGCCTTGGTTTCGCGGGCGGCGTCGATCATGCCGCCGGTGGACAGGATCTTGACCTTCTCCGCCGGAACGAAACCCTCCCCTGCCAGGTACAGAGCCGATGTTGCGCAACCGCATTCGGGGTGGATGAACAGGTCGGCGTCCGGGTGGGATTCGGCCTGCTCGGTGAGTTCGTCACCGTTGATGCCGGCGTGGACGTGGCATTCACCCGCCCAGATGTGGATGTTGTCGCGGCCGGTCTTGCGCTTGACGTGCGCACCGAGGAACTGGTCGGGCAGGAACAGTACGTCCTTGTCCGGGTCGATCGACGCCACGACCTCGACGGCGTTGGACGAGGTGCAGCAGATGTCGGTCAGGCCCTTCACCGCGGCGGTGGTGTTGACGTACGACACGACGACGGCGTCGGGGAACTCGGCCTTCCATTCGCGCAGTTCGTCGGCGGTGATGGAGTCGGCGAGCGAGCAGCCGGCGCGGGCATCGGGGATCAGCACGCGCTTGTTCGGGCTGAGGATCTTGGCGGTCTCGGCCATAAAGTGCACGCCGCAGAACACGATCTCGTCGGAGTCGACCTCGGCGGCGATCCGAGACAGTGCCAGCGAGTCACCCACGTGGTCGGCGACGTCCTGGATCGCGGGCAGCTCGTAGTTGTGGGCGAGCAGAGTGGCGTTGCGGGCGCGGGCGAGCCTGCGCACCTCCTCCGCCCATTCGGCGGTGGGCTCCACCCCGGTGTAGCCGCCGGGTCCGTCCACCCATTCGGCATCGATCAAACCGGGATCGATCAAACCGGGACCCGACAGGGTTGCCGGGCGGTCGCTGATGATGCTCATCGTCACTCCTCACGAGCAAGGGGCTGGTGCGCGGGCCGACCGCTGCCAGACGGCCGTCCCCGCGTGTTCCGGCTCATCGGGTCTGAATCACCGGAGGTTTTCGACTCATGGTCGAAAACTCTGTCCATCGTAACACCGCTCACAGTCGGTCCATTCCCGGCCGGGTCTCCTGCACCGGCGCACCCTAGACTCGACGCCATGCCGGATGAGCCCGCACCCCCGCCGACCGGCGATCCGTCGGCACCGGACCCACCCGATCAGCCCCTGCGCGTCGAGGTTCTCAGCGCCGTGTTTCAGGTCCGCGCCGCCGGCGATATGTCGCAACAGGACACGCCGAGATTGTGTGTCCTGCTGCGCGATCCCGATGGCGGCGGCCGGACCTGCCCCCGGCGCGCACTCCCCGGAGGTGACGTCGGCCCGCGGGAAACCCTGGCGCAGAGCGCGAGACGGCACCTGGCCGACGACCTGGACGTCGCGGGTCTCGCGCACATCGAACAGTTGTCCGTGTTCTCGGCGCCACACCGCGTGCCGGGGACCCGCACCATCGCGTCGACCTATCTGGGATTGCTTCCCAGCGACGCCCGCACGCAACTGCCCGACGGCGCGGCATGGGTGCCGGTCGACGCACTCGACCCGGTCACCGGACCACTCGTGCACGACCACGGCAAGATCGTCGACGCGGCACGGCAGCGGCTAGCGGCGAAACTGTCGTACACGAATATCGCGTTCGCACTGGCGCCCAGACAGTTCGCGATGTCCGAGCTATCCGAAATATATTGCGCTGCACTCGGTTACAACGTTGATACGACCAACCTGCTGAGGGTGCTGTCGCGGCGGGCCGTCGTGGTGGCCACCGGCACCGTCGGCAGGACGGGCCGTAACGGGGGCAGGCCTCCCGCTCTCTACCGCTTCGCCGATTCCGAGTTGCGGGTCACCGACGAGTTCGCGACGCTACGCCCGCCGATGTGACGCGTGTCCGACTCGACCAACCTTGTCGGTTGATGCGCAAGCGTGCGAGCCCTGAAACCGCGTGAGATGACATTGTCGGCTCACCAGGTTTCGAGGCTCGGTCGCTGGGCGACCTAACACCTCAACCGGCGAGGAGTCGGTTTCTCGGCGCGCCGGCGGCAGAAAACTCCTCGAGACTCAACCGGCAGGTCGGTCTCCTACGCCCAGGTCCGGGTCCTGTGTCGAGAGGGTGAATACCAGGTAGAGGAGTGTCGCGGTGAACGGTGCACAGATGAGCAGCACCCACGGTGACGGGATGAGTGTCCACCAGCGACCGTCGAAGAGGTCGGCACCGAACTCGAAGGTCGCGCCCACCGGCAACGACTTCGGGTCGTCGAAACGCCAGGCAGCCATCCGGTCACCGACCACGGACGCGACCACCGACCCGGCGACCGTCGCCCCACCGAGTGCCAGGAACCCAGCCGGGCCGCGCCAGGGCCGCGCCGCCACCCAGGAGATCGCGGCGGCCACCAGCCCGTACACGAACAGCAGCACCGCCAGCCAGGCCATCGACTCGTACTCGGCGGAGTCGCCGCCTCCGATGATCTCCGCGTACTTGGCCGAGATCACCCGCCCGGTCACCGTCGGCGTGACCATCGCCCACACCGTCCCCACGGCCGCCCCGAGCAGGACGACTCCACACACCACCGCAAGCAGTGCCGAACGAGGTGGCCACGGGCCGGCGCGGCGCTGCGGCCTCGCCGCCGCGTCCGCCACAGCGGCGGTCATCGGTGATACATTTCCGTCGAATCGACCGAGCCGTGTCGTGAGCACCGCGCCGACCAGCCGTCGGGCCGCACCTGCACCACCATCCGGCGACCGCACTGGCCGCAGAACCGCGGCGGTTCGAGACCGAGCCGGGCGGCGGGCGGGATCGCGTCGGGTGACTGCAATTCCAGTTCGATCCCGGTGTAGACACCGAATTTGCACGGCTCGGCGAGCGGGCCCGGGACGTCGAGCTCCGGGGTGGGGGCGGACGGTCCGCTCGGGACCGTGCGCCTGCGGCGTGGCGTGTCGACCATGTCCGCCACTCTAGTGTCGCCGCCGCGGGCGCCTCTCCAACCGTCCGCAGGCTCCACTAGAGAGTGTCGTTCAGCGTCTTGATCGGCATCGACAGGTCGACGAGCAGATCGAGATCGTCCTCGGCGGGCCGCCCGAGCGTCGTCAGGTAGTTGCCGACGATGACCGCGTTGATGCCGCCGAGGATGCCTTGCTTGGCACCGAGGTCACCGAGGGTGATCTCGCGGCCTCCGGCGAACCGCAGGATGGTGCGCGGCAACGCCAACCGGAACGCGGCAACGGCCTTGAGTGCCTCCGAGGCGGGCAGCACGTCAAGGTCGCCGAACGGGGTGCCCGGGCGGGGGTTGAGGAAGTTCAGCGGCACCTCATCGGGTTCGAGTGCGGCGAGCTGGGTGGCGAACTCGGCGCGCTGTTCCACGCTCTCCCCCATGCCGAGGATGCCGCCACAGCACACCTCCATGCCGGCCTCGCGCACCATCCGCAGGGTGTCCCAGCGTTCCTCATAGGTGTGGGTGGTGACGACGTTGGTGAAGTGCGACTTGGCGGTCTCCAGGTTGTGGTTGTAGCGGTGCACACCCATCGCGGCCAACTGGTCGACCTGTTCTTGGGTGAGCATGCCGAGGCTGCAGGCGATCTGGATGTCGACTTCGTTGCGGATGGCCTCGATGCCGGCGGCCACCTGGCTGAGCAGGCGCTTGTCGGGGCCGCGGACGGCCGCGACGATGCAGAACTCGGTGGCGCCGGTCTTGGCGGTCTGTTTGGCTGCTTCCACCAGCGAGGGGATGTCGATCCAGGCGGTACGCACCGGCGACTCGAACAGGCCCGACTGCGAGCAGAAGTGGCAGTCCTCGGGACAGCCGCCGGTCTTGAGCGAGATGATGCCCTCGACCTCGACCTCGGGACCGCACCACTTCATGCGGACGTCGTGGGCCACCTGCAGCAGTTCGGGCAGCCGGTCGTCGGGTAGGCGCAGCACCTGCAGGGTCTGGTCGTAGTCGAGGGCCTCGCCGCGTTCGAGCACCTGCTCGCGGGCGATGTCGAGGATGTCGCGTTCGGGGGTGTCGGCGCCGGGGATGTCGGAGGTGATGTCGTCGGGGCGCACGGGGGCCTGGGTCATTGAAGAACTCCTGTCATGTTCGGGTGGTCTGTGGGTGATGGTGCTGTGGTCGTCGATGAGGTGGTGGGGTCAGGTGGTCGGGTCGCCGGACCCCTCGTGACCCTCGCTCCTTCGTCGCTTCGGCCTCGGGGATCAAGAAGCCGGTCGCTTCGGCCTCGGGGATCAAGAAGCCGGTCACCTCGGCCGCGGGGATCAAGCCGGGCGGCCGCGATCCAATCTGGATCGAACCAGGCGGGGGCGGCGGTGCGGAAATCGTCGGGTGGGAGCGCACCGGCACCGTCGGGGATGACACCGACGACGGGGACGCCGGTCAGGCGGGGCAGGTCGTCACGGTTGCAGGTCATCGCCAGATCCGGTTCGGCGGGCCAGGCACCGATGATGAGGCCGGCCACATGCAGGCCGCGGGCCCGGATCGCGTCGACGGTCAGTTCGGCGTGATTGAGGGCGCCCAGACCGGCCTGCACGACCACCACCACCTCGGCGTCGACGGCGGCGGCGACGTCCAGCAGAGTGAGGTTCTCGGCGAGGCGGACGAGTACCCCACCCGCCCCCTCGACCAGGGTGAGGTCGTGGTCGGCGGCCAGTTCGGTCACGGCGCCGACGACAGCCGTCAGGGTGACAGGTTCTGCGCCGGCCCGTCGGGCGGCGGTCTCCGGCGCGAGAGGTTCGGGGTATCGGGCGCATTCGGCGGTGGTGATCGACCCGGTCAGACGCTCGATGACGGCCAGGTCGCCCGGCTCGCCGGGCAGGACTCCGGTCTGTATCGGTTTGCACACGGCGACGTCATCGAAGACCGCGGCCAGCGCGGCAGTGGCGATGGTCTTGCCGACATCGGTGGACGTTCCGGTGACAGCGACGATCCGTCCGGTCATCGGATCTGTGCCCCCACTTCACGCAACGCCGCCAGCACCACGTCGCCGACGTGATCGAGGGTTGCGTCATCGAGGTCGGCGCGCACGGTCAGCCGCAGCCGGGAGGTGCCCGGCTCCACCGACGGCGGCCGGAAGCAGCCGACGAGCACTCCGCGTTCGCGGCAGGCCAGCGCAGCGGCGACTGCGGGTTGCGGATCACCCACGATCAGCGAGATCACGGCCGCGGACGGAGTGGCCGCACCACAGCGCTCGGCCAACCGAATCGCGTTGGACCGCAACCGGTCCGGATAGTCCGGTTGGGCACGGAGGATACGCAGCGCGGCGAGCGCCGCACCGGCGGCGGCCGGGTTGAGGCCGGTGTCGAAGATGAAGGTGCGGGCGGTGTCAATGAGATGCTCACGTAGCACGGAGCTACCGGCGACCAGTCCGCCCTGTGCGCCCAGCGATTTGGACAGCACCCCGGTGACGACGAGATCCGGCGCGCCGGCCAGCCCGCATTCGGCGACCAGACCAG
>NZ_JAGQTN010000208.1 GCF_020438995.1 Gordonia sp. (in: high G+C Gram-positive bacteria) | reverse complement strand
CCTGGGTGAGGGTTCCGTCTGCGGCCGGTATCACCACTCGCAGCGTGGCCGCGAGCGCAAAGATCCCGATGACGATCATTCGGCCTGATGACATGGTGAGACCCTGGGGCAGCGTCATATCGTGACCATATTAGTTAGCCTTACCTAAGTGCAATTCGTTCGATCCTTGCCATCACGGGCAGAGTGCGTTGCTTTGATTTCATCCGGTTCACATGAGACGTTTGGGTGATTCAAACCACATTCTCAGGAGATCGCATGACGAGAATCAGCCGCACCGTGCTGCTGGTGTTATCGACGATGCTGGTCGCGGCGTCGGCGCTGCTGCCGGCCCCGGCGCGGGCCGCCGAGTACGACCGGTACCTGAACCTGCCGCTGGTCAACCGCGACGCCGCGCACGGCACGGGCGGTTTGCACCCCGATCTGCAGACCGACGTGCCGACGCTCGGCAAGCTGCTCGGGCAGGCCCGCAAGGCCGGGGTGGCGCCGACGTCGTACCGGGCGCTGCTGGCGCAGTACTGGCTGGCCACGGCCACCTCCGAGGCCGGTATCGACCTCAGGTCGTGGAATCCGCGCACCGGCGCGATGGCCAACCGCAGCGTGCTGATCAAGTCGTACCGCTACTACGAGAACTTCCAGCTCTCCCACCGCGAGCTGCAGTGGGCGGGCATGGGTGGCCAGGTGGGCGCCGACTTCGGTGGCGGTCTCGTCGACTTCGAGCTGTTCAGCATGCCGTTCGACGTTAAGGAGATCGGGCTGGCCGCCAACGCCGTCGTCAAGGCCGTCACCGATGCCGGTGGTCCAGCCCTGCGCAACGCGCTGCCCGACGGGCTGCTCGCGATCGCCGACGGCGGCGCCAAGATCAACGGCAACGACCTGCACTACATCCTCGGCATGATCATGGTGATGCAGAAGAACATCTTCTCCGACCTGATGCCGATGCACGCCGCCTACGTCGACAAGGGTCTGCCCGCGATCGCTGAAATGCGCGATTCCGGACTCTTCGACGACGAGATCTACCGGGCGTGGGAGGGTATCGCGTCGAAGGATCCCGACCGGATCGCCGCGGGGAACGCCCGGCTCCTGCGCCGCGAACAGGGTGAGGTGATCAAGGAGCAGTGGGATCAGGTCCGTAACTATCGCGGCAAGGTCGGCGCGGCCGTCACCTATCTGTCGACGGTGGCGGGTTCGCCGTCGGTGGCCGGGGTCAAACCGCCGCGGTCGATGGATCCGGTGGTTCTGTACTCCTCGACGCCCGACGGCAAGCGGCTCAAACTCACCACGCCACTGCCGGATTGGGATTGGTCGGTGTATCCGGAACGTTGGAAGTACATCAGCGGACAGCTGCTGCCGAAATACAAATTCATGGTCAATCACCGGTGGCCGCAGCTGCGTGCCACGCTGCTGATGCCGTACGAGCAGCAGTTCGAGTCGCACCGGCCGATCATGAACATCCCGCAGATCCTGTACTCGATGGCGAAGCAGATTCGCGTGGAGGTCGTGAAGTGAAGCAGCACAACATCTTCCGTCTGGTTTCCGCCATCACGGCGACGACTCTCGTCCTGCTCGGTGCGGGCTCGGGTGCCGCGGGTGCGGCACCTACCCATAAGACACCGTCGCTGCCGGAGATCTTCAACGGATTCGTGGTCGGCGCCTTCTCGGGCGCCAAGATGGGTACCACCCAGGAGATTTTCCACGCCCTCACCGCCGACGACCCGTTCTACAAAGAACCGAAACTGACCGGCAGCGAAAAGCCCGGCCAGTTGCTCAAATCCAAGAAGGTCGACGTCATGTATTCCGGCGTCAAACCGGCCAATCTGAATGCTTACAAGATCATGTATGTCACAACAGGTTTGGACGCCAAGACCCCGGAGATCAGCACCGGCATCGTGATGGTGCCGCAGGGTCGGCGCGGCGTCGACCGCAAGGTCGTCAGCTATCAGGAAGCCAATGATTCCGTCGGCGGCAATTGCCATCCGTCGGGGCAGTGGACCGGTCAGAATCCGATGGATGGTGCGTCGTGGTCGGCGCTCGGACCGCTGGCGATCATGTTCGACAAGGGCTACACCGTCACCATTTCCGATGTCGGCAACAACGGTGATAAATCGCCGCACGGTGTGTTCGCCGGAACGTACGCCGGTCACGCCCAGCTCGACGCCGTGCGTGCCGCCCAGCAACTGCCGAAGGAAGCACCACGCAAGGACGCCGAGGTGGTGCTGTTCGGTATCGCCGGCGGTGGTGTGGGAGCTGCCCGCGCCGCCGAGGATCAGGACGTGTACGCGCCCGAGCTGAAGGTGAAAGCGGCTGTGCTCGAAGGCATGGTGATCGATCAGCGCAACTTCATGCGCATCGCCAACGGATCGGTCGGATCGGGTTTCGCGTTCGCCAACCTGCTCGGTCTCGAACCGAAGTACCCGGACATGAACATCGACGCCCACCTGAATCCGACGGGAAAGAAGATCGCCGACTGGTATCGCACCCAATGCCAGACCCCCGCCTATTTCACGATGCCGTTCGTGCCGCTGCAAACGTTGTTCAAGGGCAACAAGAATCCGGCCGATATTCCGTCGTTCCAGCGCGCCTACCGCGACAATGTGCTTGGCAAGCGGGCACCGAAACCGAAGGTGCTCATTACCTCGTGCGCCAAGGATGATTCGGTCATGTCGATCGTGCCTGCCAAGGACGCCCGCAATCTCGCGGCCAAGTACCGGCGCGGCGGCACCCGGGTCACGTACGCGCCCACCAACTGCAGCTGGGTCGAGATGATCACCAACCTGTACCACTGGAGTACCGATCTGATCGGTGCGCAGACCCTGGCCTGGGTCGACGCCCAGTTCACCAGGTAAGGAGCCGCTCTCCCGGGAATAACCACCCGGTACCGGTCGTTGTTGCACACCTGTGACACGACGCGAGGCAGGACGAGCATGACCGAATCCGGCAAACACCAGCTGTTCACGCTCACCCGAGCCGTCACCCTGCTGCTGGCGGTGACGTGCGGGACGTCGGTGGCCGGCCTGTATTACGCACAGCCGCTGCTGGTGACGATCGCCGACCATCTACACGTGTCGTCGTCGACGGCGGCGTTCCTGGTGACCGCCTCCCAGATCGGGTACACGCTCGGCCTGATGTTCCTGGTTCCGCTCGGCGACGTTCTGGACCGCAAACGGTTGATCGTCGCGATGATGACCGTGGCGGTCGCGGCAGCTGCGGGTGCGGCCGCGTCGCCGAACTTCGTGACGCTGTGTGTACTCCTGGTGCTGGGCGGCATCACCTCGGCCACCGCGATGGTGGTGGTACCGATGGCCGTCGGTCTGGCCGCCGAGAGTGAGCGGGGCCGGGTCACCGGCACCGTGATGGGTGGTCTGCTGTTCGGAATCCTGTTGGCGCGCACCGTCAGTGGTGCGATCGCAGAATTCGGTGGCTGGCGTCTGGTATACGTAGCCGCCGCCGTGGCACTGGCCGTGCTGGCGCTGCTGCTGGTTCGGATACTGCCGCCGATCGCGCCGACGGCGTCGCTGACCTATCCGCGGCTGCTGCGGTCGATCTTCACCATCATCGGCCGCGAACCGGTACTCCGCGGCCGGATGGCGCTCGGATTCCTGGCGATGTGCGGTTTCGCCCTGATGTGGACGTCGTCGACGTTCCTGCTGGCCGAGGAATACGGCTATTCCGACGGCGTCATCGGCCTGTTCGGTCTGGCCGGTGTCGCGGGTGCGGCCGGGGCACCGGTGACCGGACGACTCGTCGACGCCGGACACGCCCGCCTGTCCACGACGCTGACCTGGTCGATCGTTCTGGTCGGCTGGGGCCTGCTGGCTTTGGGTATGCACCATCTGCCCGCGTTCATCGTCGGCATCCTGCTGTTCGACTTCGGTGTGCAGGCCGCGCATATCACCAACCAGAACCGCATCTACGGATTGCATCCCGACGAACGCAGCCGCCTCACCACCGCCTACATGGTGACGTTCTTCTTCGGCGGCGTCGCCGGCTCGATCATCGCCTCTCTCGCCTACGACGCCGGCGGCTGGCTCCTTGTCTGCGCCATCGGCGCCGGCCTCACTACCGCCGCCCTCGCCATTTGGGCCACGATCTGCGCCACCACCGAACGCGAAACGAAAATCTAGGTCTACGGGAAGTGGTATTCGGATTTCCGTAGCTTCGCCGGCGCGGCCGTGTAGAACGAGGACCGGCATGGCGTCGGGAATGTGGACGGTGGGGCCGTCGTTGTGATTGTGTTGCGGACCGTCGATCAGGAGGGTACCTGTGCGGGGAATCGACTTCAGTTCATGGAACGGGGTGTTGGCGTCGCTGCTGACGTTGACCATGGTGATGGTGGTCGGCGTCGGGGTGCGGTTGCTGGTCATGTTCACCGTGCAGCAGCGGCAGCAACGGATGAACCGGCAGATCAATGAGCGGCTCAAGACGCTTATCGCGGCGTACAAGGTGCTCGGCGGATCGTTCACCGGTGACCTGGCCGTCGACCCGCGACATAAGCGCGACATGAAGGCCGTCGGCGAATCCGAGTCCGACGATACCGGTGCGGACATGCTGTCGGGTGAGGGTTCGGACCGGGCGCGCCGGACCCGGGATGCGGTGGAGGCGGCGCTGTCGGATGTGTTCCTGCTCGGCACCGAGGAGCAGGTGCGCCTGGCCGAACAGGCCGCCCGCGACCTGGTGGCGGGTCGCCCGGTATACACCGCCGAACTCGTCACCTCGCTGCGTGACTTCATAAGGCGCGCACTGGATCTCGACCCGGTACCCGGTGATCTGGAGATCCGGCGGCAGGGTCCCGCGCGGCCGCCGTCATCGGGTGCGCGGCAGGGCCGATCGGGCGGACAGGACGGCGGTCGTGGTGGAGGTGGCGGCGCAGGAGGCGGCGGCGCTATGGGCATGGACATGGACATCGGTCGCCATGGTCGTCACGACGACTGAAACTCCGTCTTTGTCGCGCTCACGGTGAGCGCGACAAAGACGGAGCTTCGGAATTTCAGGAGATCCTTTAGGAAAAGATCAGTTCGCCGAGTTTGACGGCGGTGTGGGCTATCGCCGGGGTCTCGGTTTTGGAGCCGTAGGCGGAAAGTGTTCCGCTGCCGGTGTTTCGGATGACGAGCGCGTTGCGGTGTGCGGTCAGGAAAAAGACTGCGCCGACGCCGAGGCAGATCAGCGTGAAGAGCACGGATGCACCTCCGATCGGACTACCCATGCTCATCATCAGCGCCATGAATCCGACAAAAACGGCAGCCGAACCGTAGGTGATATGACGTGTGGAGGTGGTGTTACCGGACGTCACCTCGGTGACGTGCCGCAGGGGAGTCTCTTCCAGTAGATAGCCGCGTTCGATGAATCCGAAAATGGTCTGCGGCCGGTGCACGATCACCCTGCGATCGGTCACCGTGACGGTCGTCTTGAGGTGCGGAGTCACAGCGCTCGGCGTGAATTGTGTTTGGTGATAGATGGTTTCGCCTTGAAGCAGTGACGGCTGAAGCGCTGATGTCATAGTGAACCTTTGCGGGAGGGTTGATTATCGGAGGTAGGCGGTGGTGCCTTCCGGCGACCGGGTACTGCTGATCATTTTGGCGACGCAATGATCGCGGTCGAATCCTTGTTGCCGGCACCAATCCAGCGATGCCGCCGGACCGGTGAACGTCTGCCGAGTCACCGTCACCCATAGGCTCGGCGTGCTGAAGACGGGCCACTCGTCGCTCCACAGTAACCACGCGCCATCGAACCGCTGATCGAGGGAGACGAACTCTTCCAGAATCGACGCATTGTCCCAGGTGCGGCCCTCTGCATAGAGTCCCGGACGTTTGGAACTCAACTGGGCGACCCATGCGCCGTCGTAGGAGGCGAGAATGGACTTCCGATCAGTATCGGCCCGCGTGCGTAGATTCGCATTGACCAATGCTTCCGCGGACGTCCCGTCGGGAGTCCAGGGTGAGGACACCGTCGCCGAGTAAGGCTCCGATGATGCGGGAACAGTCGCCGCGCCCTCGACACCTTCCCTGGTCACCGACAGCGAGTAGCTATTCGCAGAATCGGCGGCCGGTGTCCCGAAGTAGCTCCCCGGCGGGAATGTGAGCATCAACTGCCGTCCCGACGAATTCGATGGTAGACCAACCGGATTCGATGAGAAGTCGAATGATCCGGCGGCGACCACGCCACCTGGTCCGGATACGGTGATCCTGGTGTCCGAATTTGCTAGGACATCACCGGAATCGCATGTGCCGGTTGCCGACAACGTGACCTGCAGACCGGACAGTGTGGTTGAGATGGCCGAGATATCGGTGGACGGCGCACTCGAGCATGCGGACACCTCATCCGGCGAACCGCCGCCGCTGAACGCATCGACCAGGCTTTCACCGGGTTCCATTTTCGCGTTCCAGATCAGCAGTCCCGCGACCAGGGCGATGACGATCACGGCGAGACTCACCGCCACGACGACATACGGCATCCTTCTGGGGTGATCCTTTGGGCGATCCGCCGGGACGGTGCTTCTGGCTGACGCGGTCACGACTCAAAGTGAGTGTGGAATGGTGTTTTTGGGAAAACTGTCCGAGTTCCCAGCGTTGCACATCGAATCCGCACCGGCTATCCGTCTTCGCAGGTTCGTCCGTCTGGGCGACAAGCCGCACCACGCGTCGATACCCGACTTCTACAGACCAGTAAAGAGTCCTTTTGTACTATCGATGGTCAGGTGTGCGACACGTCGCGTCGCACACCGAAGTGAGTGGATGGAGTGGTTGTGAACAACGCAGTGGGCGCACAT
>NZ_JAGQTN010000019.1 GCF_020438995.1 Gordonia sp. (in: high G+C Gram-positive bacteria) | reverse complement strand
TTCACAGATTTGCGGCGGCTATAGCGGTGGGGAAACGCCCGGACCCATTCCGAACCCGGAAGCTAAGCCCACCAGCGCCGATGGTACTGCACCCTGATCAGTGTGGGAGAGTAGGACACCGCCGCAACCCAACCCCTTTGGGCCCCTGACACCTGGTGTCAGGGGCCCAAAGTAATTTCAGTCGACGGTAGTCCCTGGGACGACAATCATCGGAATGGCCAAGGCACGCAGGATCTTTGATGCGGTGGAACCGAGAAAGATCGTATTGGGGGCGGCGAGCCGGCTGGAACCGACCATGATCGCGTCGCCGTCGTGCCATTCGAGCGAGGTCACAGCCTCCTCGATGGTGTGGCCTTGCGCAATCGTCGAGGAGATCGGGAAGTCGGCCGGCAGCCGCTTGTGCGCCTCATCGAGGGTTGACTGGGCGTGCGTGCGGGCGTCGGCGACAGCCACGTCGTCGGGGGTGTCGGCCCAGGGTTGAACCTCGTCGAGTGCCACCAGCGAGACCATGCGAATCGGGCGATGTGCCCGCAGCCCAGCCCGGATGGCCGTCTGGAACAGCAGATCGGTGCCGGGTCGATGGCCGATCATCACAGTGAGTTCCCGGACCTGTTCGGCACCGACATGGCTGAAACCCAGGGGTGCCAGCGCGACCGGGATGGGGGAGGAGTGCAGGATGCCGTTGACGACGGTCCCGAGTGTGTGCCGGCCCAGGATGCCGCCGCCCGAACCGCCCATGACGATGAGGTCGGCTCCCGACTTCTGAGCCTGCCGGATCAGGCCCGAGGCCGGATTGGCGTCGGTGGCGATCGTCGCGGTGGTTTCGATGTCGTCGGGAATCATCGCGGTCGCGTCGTCGAGCCAGGCCTGGGCGGCGTGATCGAGGGCGTCGGAGAGCTTGTCTATGTCGCTCTGCTCGTCGGTCCCCGGCGCGTGCGGCTCGGGCGGGATGACGACGCACAGTTCGAGTTCGGCGTCGAGGGTGCGGGCCAGCGATGACCCGAGGGCAACGGCGTCGGCCCCGCCGGCGGTGGCGATGTAGGCGACGAGCAGTTTCATTGTGTGTCTCCGATCGGCAGCTGCCACCAGCCTAGTGCGACGCACGCCGATGCTGTCCGAATCGGTGGGCTTTGGGGCGAATGTCCGGCGGAACGTACTGAGCACCCGGGACGGTGACAGTCCCGGGTGCTCAGAGTGCGTCGGCGGATCAGCTCAGATGGTGCACTTCCTGCAGCCCGTACACGGGTGTCGGGATGCCCTCATAACGCGCCTTGAGCTGCAGCGCCAGATATAGCGAGTAGTGACGCGACTGGTGCAGGTTGCCGCCGTGGAACCACAGATGTGGTTGCTGGGTCGGCTTCCACATATTGCGCTGCTCACCTTCCCATGGACCGGGATCCTTGGTGGTGTCAGAGCCCAGACCCCAGACCTTGCCGACTTTGTCGGCGATCTGCTGACCCATCAGGTCGGCGGCCCAGCCGTTCATCGAGCCGTATCCGGTGGCGTAGACGACGACGTCGGCGGGCAGTTCGGAACCGTCGTCGAGGACCACGCTGTTCTCGGTCAGGTGGTCGACGTTGCCGTGGGCCAGCTTGATACTGCCGTCCGCGATCAGCTCGGCCGCGCCGACGTCGATGTAGTAGCCCGATCCGCGTCGCAGGTACTTCATGAACAGGCCCGAATCGTCGTCGCCGAAGTCGAGGTCGAAACCGGCGGCGGCGAGCCCGTCATAGAACTCCTTGTCCTGTTCGCGGATGGCGTCGTACACCGGGATCTGGAACTCGTGCATGATGCGGTACGGCAGTGAGGCGAACGTGAAATCGGCCTTCTTGGTGGTCATTCCGCTGTCGACGGCGCGCTGACTGTACAGATCGCCGAGCGCGATCTCCATCAGCGAATCGGACTTGACGATGTGCGTGGAGGACCGCTGGATCATCGTGACGTCGATGCCGTTGTCGACGAGGGCCTTGGAGATGTCCATCGCCGAGTTATTGGAACCGACGACGACCACCTTCTTGCCCTTGTAGCCGTCGGGACCGGGATGCTGACTCGAATGGTGCTGCTCGCCTTGGAAGATGTCCTGGCCGGTGAACGTGGGGACGTTCGCCTTGCCCGACATGCCTGTCGCCAGGACCAGCTCGGACGGGTGCAGCGTCATCTTCTCGCCGTCGCGGTCGATCTCGACGGTCCAGGTGCCGGCCTCGTCGTCGTAGACGGCCGACGTGCAGGTGGTCTTGGACCAGTAGGGGACCTCCATGACCCGCGTGTAGAACTCCAGCCAATCGCCGATCTTGTCCTTGGGTGCGAATGTCGGCCAATTCTCGGGGAACGGCAGGTACGGGAGGTGGTCGTACCAGACCGGGTCGTGCAAGCACAGCGACTTGTAGCGTTTGCGCCACTGGTCGCCGGGGCGGTCGTGGCGATCGACGACAATCGACGGAACGCCCAGCTGGCGCAGTCGGGCACCGAGTGCGATACCGCCCTGACCACCACCGATGACCAGTACGAACGGCTGCGCGCTGCGGCCGAGTTCGGCGGCTTCGGCTTCCTTCTTCTCCGCCCACGACCGCGGATCGGGATCGCTGCCGTGGACGGCGCCGCGCGGCCGGCTGTACCCGGCCGATTCCTCGTGGCCCTTGAGCTCCTGCAGCGTGGTGAGCAGGGTCCAGCCCTTGTCCTCGCCGTCCTCGGGCCGGATCCGCAGGTGTCCTTCGCCGCGGCCTACGGACGTCTCGAACTTGATGAACGCCGAGACGATGCCGTCGCCGTCGTCGGAGGCCGGGTCCGCGGTGGCGAAGCCGACCGGATCGACGTCATCGAGGCGGGCGCGGAGCATGTCGGCGATCTCCTCGTGCCCTTCGACCGTCTTGATGTTCCACGTGAAGGCGACCAGGTCGCGCCAGAAGCTGCTGGTCGCGAAGAGTGCGGTGACCCGCTCGACATCGCGTGAGGCCAGCGCCTCGTTGAACTTGGCCAGCCAGGCGTCGATCCGTTGCTGGGCGTCGCCGACGGATTCGGCGGCGGGTGGTTCGAGGGTCTGCGTCATTGGGTGCACCTCCTGTGTGGGAGACGTACCGGTGGTCACCGGCACGGTTGTGATGTACAGCACACATCGGGCGAGCGTCCCGGACAAGGGTTGCAACGGGTTGCGGTGTCGGCGGCTTTGCGCATCCATGTGATGCGGAGCACAATTGAAGTCGATGGCACGCAGTGGATCCCTCGAACCGGCGGTGAATGTCGGCGACGACCCGAGACAGTTCGCGCAAGTCCTGAGCGCGGTGTACGACGCCGCGATGTCGGGTGCGCGCATGCCCGCACGACCGCGGACGGTGATCAGCGACTCGTGGCATCGGGTGCAGGGCGCCGGGGTGGATCCGGATACCAGCAGCCCGGACATCGCCCTCGACCTCGACGAACTCGAAGTACGCCGGCAGTCGTCCGGCCTGGCGACGATCCTGCCCGACCTGACCCGCGGGCTCGGTGCGGTCATCGACGGCGGCGACAACATCCTCGTGGTCGCCGACGCGCAGGGGCGGGTGCTGTGGCGCAGTGGCTCGCCCCGGGTACTGATGAGGGCCGATCGGCTCGGATTCATCGAAGGTGCCGACTGGGCGGAGAACAACGTCGGCACCAACGCCATCGGAACCGCCCTGATGTCGGGCAGACCGGTGCAGGTGTTCTCCGCCGAACACTACGTGCGCAGTCATCACGCCTGGACCTGTGCCGGATCGCCGATCAAGGACCCGCGCTCGGGCGAGACGCTCGGTGTCGTCGACGTCAGCGGGCCGGCCGCCACCATTCATCCCACCACGCTGGCGCTCGTCGATGCCGTTGCCCGGCTTGCCGAGTCGCAGTTGCGTGAACAGCATCATCGGTCGCTCGACACCCTGCGCGCGGTGGCCGCACCGATCCTGGCCCGATCACCTGGGCCGGCGCTCGCGGTCGACCCGCACGGCTGGGTCGCCGCGCTCGACACAGTGTCGCCACGCTCACGCCTGGTGCTGCCTCAGGTCGACTCGCCCGGCCGGTACTGGGTCAACACCCTCGGCGAATGCGACATCGAGGCACTTCCGGGCGGTTGGCTGGTCCGGGTCACCGAATCTGCCGACACCGCGACCACGATCCTGGAACTGGCGCCGGGCCCGAACGGTGGGTCGATCGTCACCGTCGAAGGCGGCAGCGGAAAGTGGACGTACCGTCCGTCGCCCCGGCACGCACAGATCCTTGCGTATCTCACCGCACACTCCGAGGGGGCGAGCGCGGCACAGCTGTCGACGCACCTGTTCGGCGTGCCCGACCGCACCGTCACTGTGCGCGCCGAAATGTCGCGCCTGCGTAAGCATCTCGGCGGATTGATCGTCGCGGGACCGTACCGCTTCGCCGACACCGTCGACGTCCGCGGTCGGCGTATGGGAGGCATGCCCTAGCGTTGGCCGCATGACGTCGTTGACCGAGGGCCGCACATCGTTGGTGGCCGGATACCTTCAGCACATCGCCGACCAGTGCGCAGGGGACCGGTCCGGGAAGGTCGCCGACTACATTCCCGAACTCGCGGCGGCAGACCCCGAGCAGTACGGGTTGTCGCTGTGCGCGCACGACGGCTACATCTACTCGGTCGGAGACACCGCCACCGAGTTCACGATCCAGTCGATGTCGAAGCCGCTGACGTACGCGATGGCGTTGGGCGAGCACGGGCCGGACATCGTCGACGCGAAGATCGGGCTGGAACCCTCGGGGGAGGCGTTCAACGAGATCAGCGTCGACAGCCGACGCCGGCCCCGCAACCCGATGATCAACGCAGGGGCGATCACTGCGGCATCGTTGCTGCTTCCGCAAGATCGGGAAGTGCGCGCGGAGTCCGTCGACGAGGTGTTCGCCGAGCTCGTGGAGTTTTATTCGGCATGTGCCGGGCGAGTTCTGACGATCGACGACGACGTGTACCGGTCGGAGAAGTCCACCGGATCGCGCAACAGGGCCATCGCATACATGCTCGACAGTTTCGGGGTCATCGGTACCGACCCCGACGCTGCCCTCGATCTCTATTTCCGGCAATGCTCGTTGCGGGTGACCACCGACGACCTGGCAGTCATCGGCATCACGATCGCCTGCGGCGGCCTCAACCCGCGCACCGGCCGGCGAGTGTTCAGCCGGCGAACCGCGCAGCGCCTGCTCAGCGTGATGACCACCTGCGGTATGTACGACGGCGCCGGCGACTGGGTCACCTCGGTCGGTATCCCCGCGAAGAGCGGTGTCGGCGGCGGGATTCTCGGCTCACTGCCGGGGCAGCTGGGGATCGGTGTGTTCTCGCCGAGGCTCGACGACCACGGCAACAGTGTCCGCGGCGTCGACACGTGCCGGCACCTCTCGGCGGATCTCGGCCTGCACATGTTCAATATCGCACGGGACAGCCGGGTGACGATCCGCTCCGTCTATGACATCGGCGAATTCGAGGTCGGGCCGCGGTGGACCGGCACTCATCGTGCGTATCTCCGTGGCTGCCGCGACCGCGCTCGGGTGTACGAGCTGCAGGGCGACCTGACCTTCAGCGATGTGGAAAGTGTGCTGAGGCGTATCGATCGCGACATCGACAGCTGCGACATCGTGATCGTCGAGATCTCCAGAGTCGACGTCATCGATCCGGTGGCCCGGCGCATGGTGGTCGGCGGTGGTCTGTCGCTGGCTGAGCGTGGCAAACGGGTGCTGTTGGTGGACCCGGATGGTGCGCTGCGTGACGGATTGAGTCGTCTGGAGGAACGGACGGGTCTGCCTGGGGTATCGAAAATTGAACTGCCACATATGTACTCGACGATGGAGGAGGCTGTTGCGGCGGCCGAGTCGATCCAGCTCGAAGGCGCGCCGCAGTAGCCACTAGACTCTGCGGGATGCGTTTGGTGATTGCGGAATGCCGGGTCGACTACGTCGGACGGCTCACGGCCCATCTGCCGATGGCCAGGCGGTTGCTGCTGATCAAATCCGATGGTTCGGTGAGCGTGCACGCCGACGATCGCGCGTACAAGCCGCTCAACTGGATGAGCCCCCCGTGCCGGCTGACCGAGGCCGAGGTGCCCGACGGTACCGATGCCGAGGCGTACTGGGTGGTCACCAACAAGGCGGGAGAAGAACTGCGCATAACCATCGCGTCGATCGAACACGATTCGAGCCACGAACTCGGCGTCGACCCCGGACTGGTCAAGGACGGCGTCGAGGCGCATCTACAGGAGTTGCTGGCCGAGCACATCGATACGCTCGGTGCCGGGCATACGTTGATCCGGCGGGAGTATATGACCGCGATCGGGCCGGTCGACATCCTGTGCCGTGACGCCGACGGTCACACGGTGGCGGTGGAGATCAAGCGGCGCGGGGAGATCGACGGCGTCGAGCAGCTCACGCGCTACCTGGAACTGCTCAACCGTGATACGACGATCGCCCCCGTCGCCGGCGTGTTTGCCGCACAACAGATCAAACCGCAGGCCCGCACGCTGGCCGAGGATCGGGGCATCCGCTGCGTGGTGCTCGACTACGACGAACTGCGCGGCGCCGAGAGCAACGAGTTCCGGCTGTTCTGACCGGACCGGGCGATCAGCGCCGGACGGTGTCGGCGGTGATCTTCGCCTCGCCGCTGAGCGTCTTGTTGATCAAGTCGACGTCGTCGATCTCGGAGGCCAGCAGCAGGGGATCGTCCTTGCCCTCGTGCGTGAGCTTCTCGGGCAGTTCGTTGAGCAGGCTGCGGATCTCGATGACCTGGCTGATGATGTTGCGGCGCACCGAATCGGCGGAACCGAGCAGTTCGCGGGACCGGGCCAGCCGGGCCTGTGCGATCTCCCGCGAACGCTCCTTGATGGCCAGCGCGTCGGTGTCGGCCTGCTCGCGGATCTCGCGGGCACGTTCGGTGGCCTCGGCGATGCGTTTGTCGCCGAGTGCCTTGGCCTCGGTGGTCGTCTTCGTGGCGAAAGCCTTGGCGTCGGCCTTGGTCTTGTCGGCGAGGTTCTTGGCGTCCGTCGTGGTCTTGTCGGCGAGCGCTTTGGCGTCGGCGGTGGTGGTCCGCGCGAAGGTCTGAGCATCGCTGCGGGTTTTGTCGGAGTAGGCGTCGGCCTCAGCCCGCGTCTTCTCGGAGTAGGCCTTCGCTTCCTGCACCGTCTTCGCCGCCGTGGACTGGGCATCCTTGATGGTCTTGTCGGAGAATGCCTGTGCCTCGCGACGCACCTTTTCCGCGTCGGCAGCGGTGTCTCGCTTGCTCTTGTCGGCGTTGGTTTGTGCATCCCGCTTGAGCTTGGCGGCGAATGTCTGCGCCTCCGACCGCACCCTGTCCGCCTCTTCTTTGGCGGATCTGCGCAGGTTCTCGGACTCCTGCCGGGCGATGGACAGCGTCTCGGCGGCCTCGGAGGAGGCCTCGGCACGCATCTCGGAGGCCTCGTCGGAGGCAAGTTGCAGCATTCGGGACAGGCGCTCGCTCATCCCCTGGGCGGTCGTCGGCGGCACGGACAGCCGGTCGACCTCGCCGCGCAATTCGGCGATCTCGTCGCGAGCGCTTTCCAGGTGGGCCGCCAGCTCACGGGCGTTGACCGACGCGGCGTCGCGGTCGGCGGCCAGCAGCCGCATCTCGGCGTCTACTCGCCGCAGGTGCTCGATCACTTGGTCGCGATCGAATCCGCGCATCACTACGGTGAATGTGTCCGTCCCCGGTCCAGCTGCCATGCCGCGAGTTTAACCGAGTCGCCGTCAGTGTCCTACACCGTGTGCGGCTGGTTCGACAAGCTCAAGAAGTACGCCACCAGCGTCTTTCGGATGCACGAAATTAATCCGTGAATCCGCTGTGCCGCGCTTCGGAGCGGGGTATAGGACGCGGATTCCGGCGCCGGTGAGACGCTCGCAAACGGCGTCGACGTCGGTGACGCGAACAGCGAGCTGTTGCAGGCCCGCACCGCTGCGTGCGATGAACTTGGCGATCGTGGACTCCTCGTTGAGCGGAGCGAGCAACTGGATGACGGCGGCTCCGGAGGCGTCGGCACCGGCCGGCCCGATCATCGCCTCCTCGACACCCTGCTCGACGTTGGTCTCCTGATGCAGCGTCACGAACCCGAGGTTGTCCGCGTACCACTTCTTGGCGGCGTCGAGATCTGGGACGGCGATACCGACGTGGTCGACGGCGGTGACGAGATCGGCGATGAGGGCGGTGGCGGGGGTGGCAGTGGGGTCTGCCGGTGGTGTGGTCATGGTCTCACGGTAGCGTCTTATCCAATGACCCGAACGGCCGCTCGGTAGACGCGGCGGCATCCATGTCCGGGCCACGTTCACGAACACCTGCTGGAGGTCCCCAAATGTCGACTGTCATTGTTGCCGGTGCACGGACGCCCTTCGGGCGACTGAGCGGTTCGCTCAAGGATTTCAGCGGTGTCGACCTGGGGGCGATCGCCATCAAGGGTGCGCTGGAGAAGGCGGGCGTGCCCGCTTCCGAAGTACAGTACGTGATCATGGGGCAGGTGCTCACCGCCGGCGCCGGGCAGATGCCGGCCCGCCAGACCGCCATCAAGGCCGGTATCGGCTGGGACGTTCCCGCACTGAGCATCAACAAGATGTGTCTGTCGGGTATCGACGCGATCGCGCTGGCCGACCAGCTGATCCGTGCCGGTGAGTTCGACGTCGTCGTTGCCGGTGGTCAGGAGTCGATGACGCAGGCGCCGTACATCCTTCCCGGTGCGCGCGGCGGCTACCGGTACGGCAACGCCGAGATCCTCGATCACACAGCCTTCGACGGACTGCACGACGCGTTCACCGATCAGGCGATGGGGTTGCTGACCGAGCAGGGCAACGACACCGACGGTTTCACCCGCGAGCAGCAGGACGAGTTCGCCGCCCGCAGCCACCAGCTCGCGGCCGCCGCGCAGAAGAACGGCGTGTTCGCCGACGAGATCGTGCCGGTGAGCATCCCGCAGCGCAAGGGTGATCCGATCGAGTTCACCGAGGACGAGGGTGTGCGCGCAAGTACGTCGGCCGATTCGCTGGCCCGGCTGCGTCCGGCGTTCCGCAAGGACGGCACGCTCACCGCCGGCAACTCGTCGCAGATCTCCGACGGCGCCGCGGCCGTCGTGGTCATGAGCAAGGCCAAGGCCGAGGAGCTCGGGGTGACCTGGCTCGCCGAGATCGGTGCGCACGGCGTAGTCGCCGGTCCCGACTCCGGCCTGCAGGCACAGCCCGCCAATGCCATCGAAAAGGCTTGTGCCCGTGAGGGTATCGCTGCTACTGATCTTGATCTGATCGAGATCAACGAGGCGTTCGCGGCTGTCGGTCTGTCGTCGGCGCGGCAACTCGGCGTCGACGAATCCATCGTCAACGTCAACGGTGGTGCCATCGCCATCGGTCACCCGATCGGCACCTCGGGCGCACGTATCACCCTGCATCTCGCATTGGAATTGCAGCGCCGCGGTGGCGGTATCGGTGCCGCCGCGCTGTGTGGTGCCGGTGGACAGGGTGACGCCTTGATCGTGCGGGTTCCGAAGGCCTGAAACGAGATCTGTACTACACCTTGTAGTAGAGACTCTGGGTTGTTCGGCACAATGGGAGCATGGTGAAAAGCATCTTCGACCTCAGCACGCCCGCCAAACGTTTCCGTTTTGTCGCAATTCTCGAGGCGATCACATGGTTCGCCCTGATTATCGCGATGATCGTCAAGCGGGTTGCCGACAACCCCGGCGCGGTGCAGGTTCCGGGCATGGTGCACGGCATCGTGTTCATCGCCTTCGTGGTGATCTCCTTCGTCACCGCCGCTGCACTGAAGTGGAACGCCAAGGTGACTGTGCTGGCGCTGGTATCGAGCATCCCGCCCTTCGGCACGCTGGTATTCGAGTGGTGGGCCGCCCGCAACGGTCACCTCGCCGAGCTTTCGGCCGGTGCGCCGGTGACGATGCAGGCGACCGCGTAGTCCACCTCAAGGTAGTCCATCTCATTGAGTCGCTCGGCCTCGATCGATGGTCCGTCTGCGGTGCGGGCACGGTTGAGTGTCACCGCGGTCTTCGCGCTGAACGGATTTCTCGCCGCGCTATGGGTGGCACACATTCCGGTGATCACCGATCGGGCGCACGTCTCGCACGCCCAGCTCGGCGGCCTGCTGTTGCTGATCGGGGTGTCGGCGTTCGTGGCGATGCAGTTGTGCGGCCCGGCGACCGACCGTTGGGGCCCACGTCCTACGACCGTAGGTGCCGCGCTGCTGCTCAGCGGTGCGATCATCGGTCCGGTGCTGGCCCGCAGTCCCGAGGCGCTCGCGGCGTCGCTGGCGGTGTTCGGGTTTGCCAACGGGGCGCTCGACGTGTCGATGAACGCCCAGGCAGTCGCGGTCGAACGGGCCTACCGGCGACCCATCATGTCGGCGTTCCACGGGTATTTCTCGGTCGGCAGCCTGGTCGGGTCCGGGCTGGTGGCACTGACCCTGTGGCTCGATGTCGGCGTGGTGCCGACGGTGATCGGTGGTGCGGTCTTCGGTGTCGGGGTGGTGGCTGTGGTCCGGCATGGTCTGGTGCCGCGAGGCTACGGCGATCCACGGATCGAAGCGGCTGCTACCGACGATGATCCGTCCCCGCCGGGCGATCCGCGGTGGTGGCGGGATGTTGACCTGCGGCAACTGGGGTTGATGGCGCTGGTCGCGTTCGCGCTGATGCTCGCCGAGGGCACCGCCTACGACTGGAGTGCGCTGCACGTGGTCGAGACGTTCGGGACCACCGAGGCCATCGGTGCCATCACGTTCGGCGCGTTCAGTGCCGCGATGACGGTGGCGCGCTTGGGTATCGACCCGATCGCCGCCTCCGTCGGGCCGGTGCGTCTTGTGCGGTACGGCGCGCTCATCGGGGCAGCCGGGATGACGCTGGCGGTGCTGGCACCGGTCGCGCCGCTGGCCATCGGCGGGTGGACGGTGTTCGGCATCGGTTTGGCCGGGCTGATCCCGCAGATCTTCACCGCCGCCGGAAATCTCACCGTTCATGCGAGTGGCAGGGTGATCTCGGTGGTCGTCGGCTGCGGATACCTGGGCATGTTGGCGGGTCCCGCGGTCATCGGGTTCCTCGGCGGTGCGGTCGGGTTGTCGGGTGCGTTGGCAGTGGCGGTGGTCGCCCTGGCCTTCGCCGCTGCGTCCGCGGGTGTGGTCGCTCCCCGCGCCTGACGAGAGGCGTGACACACTGGACAGGTGACTCGACCCACTCGTCGGCAGCAGGCCGCCGCTGCCGTAGCAATGTCCGGGGCAGTGGATCTCACAGCCCTCAAGGAACGCGCCGACGCCCAGCGCGCCGCAGCCCAGAATGCCCGTCCCGCACCGCGTCCCGCCGCGCCTGAGGCGGGAGCACCGACTCAGCCATCTGCCGGTGGACCGGCGGTCATCGACGTCACTGACGCCACGTTCGAGGCCGACGTCATCGAACGGTCCACCCGGCAGTTGGTGATCGTCGATCTGTGGGCCACCTGGTGTGGTCCCTGCAAGCAACTGTCGCCGATCCTGGAGTCGCTGGCCGCAGGTGCCAACGGGTCCTGGGTGCTGGCCAAGGTCGACGTCGACGCCAATCCCGGTATCGCGCAGGCCTTCCGGGCACAGTCGATCCCGATGGTCATCGCCATCGCGCAGGGCCAGCCGGTCACCGCGTTCCAGGGCGTTCAGCCCGCCGGTCAGGTCGCCGCCTGGATCGACGATATCCTCGCCAAGGTCGGCCACACCTTCACCGGCGCAGACTTTCCGGCCGACGAACCAGTCATCGACGAACGGATGGCCGCCGCCGACCAACTGATGAACGACGGCGATTTCGCCGGCGCGCTGGAGGCGTACAAGGCGATCGCCGCCGACGAACCCACCAACACCGAAGCCGCATCGCTGGTCCGCAACCTGGAGTTCATGCTCCGCGCCAGCGCTCACGACCCGTCGATCGTCGACACCGCCGCCCCCGGTGACGTCGACGCCCAACTCGCCGCCGCCGACGTCCTGTTGGCCAACCAGCAACCCGAGGCGGCCTTCGACCGCATCATCGCCCTGGTCAAGGTGACCGCAGGCGACGACCGCACCAAGGCCCGCACCCGACTGCTTGAACTCTTCGAACTCTTCGACCCCGCCGAGCCGTTCGTCATCACCGCCCGACGCAAGCTCGCCAGCGCGCTGTACTGACTGAACGGCGAACATACCTTGCGCTGAGTTCCGGATTCCGGAACTCAGCGCAAGGTATGGCCGCGGTTACTGCCACGGATTGATCGTCGGCACCCCGGCCGCTTCGAATGGTGACTGGTCACGGGTCGCGACGATGAAACCCGCTGCGGCGGCAACGGCGGCGATCATGCCGTCAGCGGTGGCGATGGCGAGTCCGGATGCGCGTGCTCGCGCCATCAGCCGTGCGTAGTGCTCGGTGGCGGTGATGTCGTACGGCAGGATGCGGTCACCGAACACGGGCAGTGTGCGCTGCTCGAGTCGTTCTGTGAGCATGTCGCGACGTCGCCCGGCCGACAGCGCCGCCACACCGTACCGAAGCTCACCGACCGTAACCGCGCTGAGGTGGAGCGTGTCCACGTTCTGCGCGTCGAACCATGCGATGACGTGCGGGTCGGGATCCGGCCGCATCGGTTCACTGATGACGTTGGTGTCGAGGAGGATCACTCGGTGAGGTCCATCGGCTCGTGCGGCGTACGGTCCCGACTGTTGAGGATCGCGTGTTCGTCGTCGGTCAGTGGATCCTCCGACCAGATCTCCGCGAGCATCGAACCGAGTCGGACACGGTCGCGAGGCTGGACGGCCTCTGCGAGAATCGCCCGCATCTCGGCTTCGACACTGCGGTCGTTCTCCGCGGCACGCACCCGTATAGCCCGGTGTACTTCATCGCTGAGGTTGCGGATGGTCACGTTCTTCATGGGAGCTCACCCTCTGATAGCTGGCCGATTATCATTGTCATCAATGATAGCGAGTCTACTTAGTTGCCAGCATGGCAGTTTACGGAATTCCTTCTCGAAAATAACGATCTTCCACAGTCTACGGAACTCGCCTATTATCGAGAAATGACCAGACTCTTGCCGACGCGCGCAGGGCCTGCTGAAGGCTACGGTGAGGTACCGAAGACTGAGGTCGAGGTGCTCGCCAGGGCTGCTGCGCGTGTGCAGGCGAACCTTCCTGAGAGGTGGATGGTTCGGACAGCCGCCGAGATCCGAAGCTCGGATACCACCAACGGCGCAGGTGACCGGGTCGACCCGCTCTCGCTCTCGCTCGTCCGCGATGGCGTGGAGGTGCTGACGTACGTCATCGACGTGAGACGAACTGTGGGGTCGAACCCGCTGTCCGTCGCCGTCGATCGGCTGCTCGAGCTGTGCGACGACAACTCGTCCCAGCGACCTATGCTCGTCGCTCGCTATCTCAGCCCTCAACAGCGGCAAACTCTGCAAGGGCGCGGTATCGCATACGCCGACGCGACTGGAAACCTATGGCTGGTTTCGGATGATCCATTGATCCTGTTATCCGACCGAGGTGCGAGCGCTGACCCGTGGCGTGGTCCAGGCCGGCCCACCACCAATCTCAAGGGCCTCCCAGCTGCCAAACTCGTGCGCGCACTGGTCGACTTCGTTCCGCCGTACTCGGTCGCGGAGTTGGCCGCCCAGGCGGGGGCTTCGATCGGCGCGGCGTATCGCCTCAGCGACTACCTCGTGAGCGAGGGATTGCTGACCCGCGCCGACCGCGGGCCGATCACCGACGTCGACTGGCCTGAACTGTTATCGCGATGGAGCAGGGAATCCCCGTACCTTGACACCAGCACGACCTACGGTTTCCTCGAACCGCGGGGGATCGACGCCCTGGTCACGAAACTAGCCAAGCAGTCCTCGACGCAGCGCTACGCGGTAAGTGGCTCGGTGGCGGCCCAGCCCTACGCACCCTACGCAGACGCTCGTCTCAGCCTGATCTATACGGACGACCCGGCCACACTCGCAGCCGAAATCGGATTGCGTCCGGTCGCGGCAGGTGCCAATGTCTTGATTGCTGTACCGCGCTCGCCGGTGGTGTTCGAACGCACATCGACCTGGCGCGATATCACCGTCGTCGCCCCCAGCCAGGCGGTTGCCGACCTACTCAGTGGCCCGGGCCGTAACCCCGCCGAAGGCGACTACCTCTTGAGTTGGATGAAGGAGAACGAGGATGTCTGGCGTCGACAACTTGATCGTTGAAGCACGTACTGCGCTCCTCGACGCGGTCGAGGCGCTCACGGCCCACAAGGACGCGGTTGTCCTGATCGGTGCCCAAGCGATCTATCTGCGCACCGGCAACGCGACATTCGCGCTCGCCGAAGCCACCAAGGACTCGGACCTGGCCATCGACGCCCGTACACTCGGCGAGGATCCGAGGCTGGAAGAGGCGATGACAGCCGCCGGATTCATCCTCAACCCGGTCAGCAAGCAGCCCGGAGCCTGGATGTCGCCGACGGGGATACCCGTCGACCTCATGGTCCCCGAGTACCTCGCCGGCTCCGGAAGCCGTCGCGGTGTGCGTATTCCTCCGCACAGCAAGCACTCTGCGCGACGGGCGGCAGGGATCGAAGCGGCCATCGTCGACAAGGCTCCGATGACCGTCGATGCGCTTGACGGAAGTGGCCGCAGCGCCATCATCAATGTCGCGGGTCCGGCCGCGCTCCTCGTCGCCAAGCTGCACAAGATCGGCGAACGAGTGGGTAGTCCTGATCGCCTCAACGACAAGGACGCACACGACGCATACCGTCTGTTGGTCGCGACGGATACCGATGGGCAGTGTCAAGCCGTGGAAGCAACATTGGCCTTGAGTAGCGCCTCAAATTTCTCTCGTGGGGTGTAGAAACCGAGCACCGCACGGGGACGTTCGTTCAACTCGCGGGCGATGGCATCGAGGTAAGG
>NZ_JAGQTN010000207.1 GCF_020438995.1 Gordonia sp. (in: high G+C Gram-positive bacteria) | reverse complement strand
TGAAGATCCAACCACCGAACCCCCAGGAACCAAAAGCAGAACACCACCTTGAAGCACCATGAAGATCCAACCACCGAACCCCCAGGAACCAAAAGCAGAGCATCACCTTGAAGCACCGTGAGGATCCGATAACCGAACCCTCAGGAACCAAATGCAGAGCATCATCTTGAAGCACCGTGAGGATCCGATGACCGAACCCTCAGGGATCAATAGCAGGCATCATCTTGATCCCTGAGGCCGAAGCGACGAAGGAGCGAGGGTCTCGAAGGGTCCGGTGACACTAGAATCCTCAGTCCCCCACTCGTTCGAAGACAGCGGCCAAACCCTGACCACCGCCGATGCACATCGTCTCCAGTCCGTACCGGGCGTCGCGCTGATGCATCTGCCGGGCGAGGGTGGCGAGCATCCGGCCGCCGGTGGCGCCCACCGGATGACCGAGCGAGATACCGGACCCGAGCACATTGGTGCGTTCGAGGTCGGACTCCCCGAAGTCCCATTCGCGCATGCACGCGATCGCCTGTGCGGCAAAGGCTTCGTTGAGTTCGATCAGGTCGATATCGGACAGGTCCAGGCCGGCCCGGCCGAGTGCGGCAGCGGTGGCGGGCACGGGTCCGATACCCATGATCTTGGGTTCGACACCGGCCACGCCCCACGACACCAGTTTCACCAGCGGACGCAAGCCCAGTTCGGCCGCCTTCTGCGGTGTGGTGACTATGCACATCGACGCGGCGTCGTTCTGCCCGCTGGCATTGCCCGCGGTGACGGTGGCCTCCGGGTCTTGCTTGCCCAGGATCGGTCGCAGCCCAGCCAGCGATTCGACCGTCGTATCAGCCCGCGGGTGTTCATCGACCGAAATCTCTTCGGACCCCTTGCGACTGGTCACCGTGACCGGGATGATCTCGTCGACGAGAAGACCGTCGGCCTGGGCCCCTGCCGCCCGTTGATGCGACAGCACCGCCAGTTCGTCCTGCTCCCGACGCGAGATCCCGTACTCACGACGCAGATTCTCAGCGGTTTCGATCATGCCGCCGGGCACCGGATAGTTTTTGCCGCCCGCGGTGACCCGGCCCCGCGCCAGGCCGTCGTGCACCTGCACACCCGATCGCGCTCCGCCCCAACGCATATCGCTGGAAATGAACACGACATTGCTCATCGATTCGGCACCGCCGGCCACGACGAGGTCGTTCTGGCCGGTCGCGACCTGCATCGCCGCCTGAATCACCGCCTGCAGACCGGAGCCGCAGCGACGGTCGATCTGCATGCCGGGCACCGTGATCGGCAGCCCTGCGTCGAGAGCGACGATGCGGCCGATCGCCGGCGCCTCGCTGCTGGGATAGCAGTGACCGAGGATCACGTCCTCGATGGCCTCGGCCGGGATGCCCGTGCGCGCCAGCAGTCCGCGCAGCACCGCCACCCCGAGTTCGACGGCGGACAGGAACTTGAACATTCCCCCGTACCGGCCGATCGGGCTGCGTACCGGCTCGCAGATGACCGCGGTACGAAGCTCAGATGAACCGGCCACCGGTCACCTCCAGCACGGTGCCGGTCATGTACGACGAGTCGGGTCCGGCGAGGAACAGTGCGACACTGGCGATCTCGCTGGGCTCACCGACGCGCCCGAGCGGCACCTGCGCCACCTTCTCGTTCCAGATCCGTTCGGGCAGAGCCTCGGTCATCGCCGACCGGATCAGTCCCGGTTGAATGGCGTTGACCCGCACCCCGTGATAGGCCATCTCCTTGGCGGCGGCCTTGGTCATGCCGACGATGCCGGCCTTCGCGGCCGAGTAGTTGGTCTGGCCGATCATGCCGACCTTGCCGGAGATCGACGAGATATTGACGATCGCACCGGACTTCTGTTCGCGCATGATGGCCGACGCCTTGCGCAGGCCCTGCCAGGTGCCCTTGAGATGCACCGAGATCACCTGATCGAACTGTTCCTCGGTCATGGTGCGCATGGTGGCATCGCGGGTGATTCCGGCGTTGTTCACCATGATGTCGAGGCCCCCGAAGGTGCTCTGCGCGGTGGCAAGCAGCGCGTCGATGTCGTCGGCGCTGACGACATCGCATTTCACTGCGGCGGCCACGTCGGCACCACCGAGCTTTTCGACGGCCTCCTGCGTGGCGTCGAGGTTCAGATCGCCGAGCACCACCCGGGCCCCTTCGGCCACATAGCGTTCAGCGATGGCGAAGCCGAGTCCCTGTGCGCCACCGGTGATCACGGCGGTCTTACCCGCCAGCACGTTTCCTGACATTCCTAGCCCTTCTGCTTCTTCTTCTCTGCCTTGACAAGTCCCGAACCGAGAATGACGCGCTGAATCTCGCTGGTGCCCTCGTACAGGCGCAGCAGCCGCACGTCGCGATAGATCCGTTCGACGGGCACCCCGCGCATGTAGCCGGTGCCGCCGTGGATCTGCACCGCCAGATCTGCCACCTTGCCGACCATCTCGGTGCAGAACAGTTTGGCCGCCGACGGCGCCAGCCGACGGTCCTCCTCGGTGACCCATTTTCGGGCGCAGTCACGGACCAGGGCACGGCCCGCCATGACGCCGGTCTGCTGGTCGGCGAGCATCGCCTGCACGAGCTGGAAGTCGCCGATGGGAGTGCCGCCCTGGGTGGCGGTGGCGGCGTGGGCGACCGATTCGTCGAGGGCACGCTGGGCGGTGCCCACCGACAGTGCCGCGATGTGGACGCGGCCACGGGCCAGGGAGATCATCGCCGCCCGATAGCCCACGTCCTCGGAACCGCCGACCAGTGACGACGCCGGAACCCGCACATCGGTGAAGCTGACACCGGCGGTCCAGGCGCCTTCCTGGCCCATCTTGGCGTCCTTGGGACCCACCACGACACCGGGGGTGTCGGCGGGGACGAGGAACACCGCGATCCCGGGTCCGTCGGCGTCGGCGGGACGGGTGCGGGCGAACGTGACGAACAGGTCGGCGCTCGGCGCGTTGGTGATGAAGCATTTCTCGCCGTTGATGACCCAGTCGTCGCCGTCGAGTACGGCCTTCGTACGCAGCCCCGACGGGTTGGAACCGGCACCCGGCTCGGTCAGCGCGAACGAGGCGACGACCTCACCGGAGGCGATCTTCTCCAGCCACTGCGACTTCTGCTCGTCGGTGCCGAAGTTGACCAGCACCTGCCCGGCGATGCCGTTGTTGGTGCCGAACATCGACCGCAGCGACAGCGTCGTGTACCCGAGTTCCATGGCCAGCTCGACGTCCTGGGTGAGGTCGAGACCGATGCCGCCCCACTCCTCAGGAATCGCGTACCCGAACAGGCCCATCTCCTTGGCCTGGTCCCGGATGTCGTCGGGAATGCGGTCGGTCGCCAGGATATCGTCCTCGCGCGGCATGACCACTGAGCGGACAAAGTGTTTGACCTGGGCGAGGATCTCGGCAAAATCGTCGGCGTCGACGGCCACAGCGGGCTCCTTTCTGGCGTCGGCACCATCGGCACCGACTTCGATCAACGCAGCTCACGTTACCCATGCGCCCGAACGCCGGGTCACGCCGCGCCTGACCGGATCGGTAGACAATATGGTACGCATTACAGTTAGACTTACTACAGCGGTCGGCGGCACCCAGTCAACCCGGCCTGAACAGGAGTGACATCGTGAGCGATCGACTGGCGGGCAAAGTCGCCTTCATCACCGGCATCGCCCGGGGCCAAGGCCGCGCCGAAGCCATCCGGCTGGCATCGGAGGGCGCCGACATCATCGGCATCGACATCGCCGGACCGCTGCCCGATTTCATCCCCTACGACTCGGCCACCCCCGCGGACCTGGCCGAGACCGTCGCGCTCGTGGAGGCCACCGGCCGCAAGATCATCGCCTCCGCGGTCGACATCCGCGACTTCGACGGCGTGCGCAAGGCCGTCGACAACGGCGTCGCCGCGCTGGGCCGTCTCGACATCGTCGTGGCCAACGCCGGGATCTGCGCACCCCAGACCTGGGACGAGATCACCCCCGAATCGTTCCGAACTCTCCTCGACGTCAACGTCACCGGCACCTGGAACACCGTCACCGCCGCCGTGCCCGCGATCATCGCCGGAAGCGCGGGCGGTTCGATCATCCTGATCAGTTCGGCGGCCGGACTGAAGTTGCAGCCGTTCATGATCCACTACACCGCCAGCAAGCACGCCGTCGTCGGCCTGGCGCGCGGTTTCGCCGCCGAACTCGGCAAGCATTCGATCCGGGTCAACACCGTGCATCCGGGGGCGGTCGTCACCCCGATGGGCAGCGGTGACATGATCGCCCGGATCGGCGAGACCCTCGAATCCAATCCTGCACTGCAGCAGACGATGGCGGCGTTCCTGCCCGACATGGTGACCACTCCGGAGGACGTGGCCGCCACCGTCGCGTGGCTCGCGAGCGACGACGCCCGCCACGTCACCGCCGCGTCGATTGCCGTCGACCTGGGCACCACCCAGTACTGATCATCATGAGTGAGTTGAAGTTCACGCTGGAGTATCCGAGCGAGATCCCCGGCGCCCCTGACGATTTCCTGCTACCGGACGTGGTCCGCTCGGTGGCGACGGCGGCCGAGACGGCGGGGTTCTCGGCCGTCGCCGTCAGCGAACATCCGGCACCGTCGGCCAAGTGGCGCAACAACGGTGGGCACAACACCCTCGATCCGATTGCGGCGCTGGGCTTTATGGCGGCATCCACCAGCACCCTGCGACTGCTCACCAATCTGATCGTGCTGCCGTTCCACAATCCGTATCAGATCGCCAAATCACTGACGAGCCTCGATATTCTGTCCGGCGGCCGGCTCATCGCCGGTGTCGGGGCGGGGTATCTGCGTTCGGAGTTTTCCGCGGTGGGTGTCGAATTCGAGGACCGGGCAAAGCTTCTCGATGAGGCGCTGGGTGCACTCGCGCCGATCTGGACAGATCCGTCGACGCCGCTGAGCGGTGACGGCTGGGCCGCGACCGGTGAACTGTGGTTGCAGCGTCCGGTGCAGGACCCGCATCCACCGATCTGGATCGGCGGCAACAGCCGGGCCGCACTGCGCCGCGTCGTCGCCCACGGGGCCGGGTGGATGCCGCTGATCACCCCGAAGATGTTCGCCTCGGTCATCCGCACCCGCGCCATCGAAACCCCCGACAGGTTCAGCGAGATCCTCACCGGCCTGCGCGCCGAACTCGCCCTGACCGGCCGCGACCCGGACGAGCTCGACATCCAGATCGTGTTGCCGCACACCGATCTCGACGACGCCGCCGCGGTGCGTGAGGCCCGCGACTATCTGTCTGACATGCGCCGCCGCGGCGCCACCTGGGCCGTCATCCACGTCGACGGCACCAGCCCCGAGTCCGCCGTCGACTACATCGCCCGCGCCCCCGACGCCCTGTTCGGCTGATTCTGTGTGTGGTCCGAGGTGGTGACGTCATGCGCCTCATCTCACCGGACCCTTCGCGACCCTCGCTCCTTCGTCGCAACGGCCTCAGGGATCAAGATGAACGGTCGCCCACCCGCCGCAACGGCCACAGGGATCAAGATGAACGGTCGCCCACCCGCCGCAACGGCCACAGGGATCAAGATGAACGGTCGCCCACCCGCCGCAACGGCCACAGGGATCAAGATGAACGGTCGCGCACCCGCCGCAACGGCCACAGGGATCAAGATGAACGGTCGCGCACCCGCCGCAACGGCCACAGGGATCACGGTGAGCGGTCCCCCTCTGTGGATGGATCACCGGTCTATCCACAGCTGAGAAATGGTGGCCTCGCAATCGCAGATTTCCGGTGAGAATGACTCTATGGCTTGGGTCTATGTGTTGGAGTGCGCCAAGGAAGTGCTGTACGTCGGCAGTACGCGTGATCTCGATGCCCGGATGGATCAGCACACCACCGGGCGCATCGGATTCACCAGCCGCCGTCGACCGCTGAAACTGCTGTGGTGCTTGGAGTTCGGAGACATCAGCGAAGCGTACGCCGCCGAGCGACGCCTCCACGGTTGGTCACGAGCCAAAAAGCTGGCCCTCGCAGCGGGCGACACCGAACTCCTCCGCGAATTGTCGCAACGCAGAACCAGATCCGGCGATAGCGACAACAAGACGCCGGAACCACCCTCTTGATCCCTGATACCGAAGCGACGAAGGAGCGAGGCCACGAAGAGTCCGGCAAGACACCCCCAGCGACACAACACCTTGACCCCCGTGACCGAAACAACAAAGAAACTACAGTCACGAAGAGTCCGGCAAGATACCCCCGACGACACAACACCATGACCCCCGAAACCGAAACAACAAAGAAACTACAGTCACGAAGAGTCCGGCAAGATGCCCCCAGCGACACAACACCTTGATCCCTGAGGCCGTTGCGACGAAGGAGCGAGGGTCACGAAGGGTCCGGCGAGATACCCGCATGACCGGACCACCTCGAGGCCAAAGGACGAGATCAGCGCTTCTTGATGGTCATGCGTTTGACGCCGTGGACGAAGTCGCTGTAGGTGTATTCGACCTCGCCGACGAACTCGACGTCGGGGATGCGGGTGACCAGCTCGGTGAAGAGGTGTTTGAGTTCGAGGACGGCGAGCTGCTTGCCGAGGCAGTGGTGGGGGCCGCCGCCACCGAAACCTACGTGCTGGTTGGGGAACCGGTCGAGGTTGAAAACCTCAGGATTGTCGAAGGTTTCGGAGTCGAAATTGCCCGAGCAGTAGAACAGCGCGACCTTGTCGCCCTCACTGATCTTGGTGCCGGCGAGTTCGGTGTCGCGGGTGGCTGTGCGGGTGAACTGCATGACCGGGGTGCCCCAGCGGACGAACTCGTCGACGGCGCCACCGATCCGGCCGTCGACGTCCTCGCGGAGCCAGGCCAGCTGGTCGGGGTGGTCGATCAGCGCCTTGAAGGCATGGGCGGTGGTCTGTTTGGTGGTGTCGTTACCGGCCGAGGCCAGCAGCACCATGAACGCGCCGACCTCCTCGTCGGTGAGGCTGTGCCCGTCGACCTCGGCCTGCACGATGTTGGTCATCAGGTCGTCCTGCGGATTGACGCGCCGGTCCTTGGCCAGTTCGACACCGGCGGTGGTGAGCACCCCGAGTTGCATCATCAGGAAGACGGCCTTCTCCTGCAGGTCGCCGCCCACCTCGTCGTCACTCGTACCGAATACGGCTTCAGCTGCTGCGGCGACGGTCTCGTGCTGATCCTTCGGCAGGCCGATCATCTCGGACACGGTCTGCATCGGCAGCTTCTTGGCGACGGCGTCCATGAAGTCGACGGGTTCCCCACCATCGAGCGCGGCGATGAATTCGTCGACGATGCGAGCCGCGTTGGCCTTGATCTGTTCCTCGATCTTGCGAACCTGCTTGGGCGTGAACGCCATCGAGATCAGCCGCCGGTACCGGGTGTGTTCGGGGGCGTCCATCGTGAGGAAGAAGGTGGTGGCCTTCTGTATCTCGACGGGCATGGCGCCGAGCGTGACACCGCGGCCCGAACAGAACTCGTCGGCATGTGCACTGGCATAACGGATGTCGGCGTTGCGGGTGAGGGCCCAGAAGCCTGTTTCCTCGTGCGGGAAAAGCGCCTCGGTGGGCTCGTGCCAGGTCAGTCCGTCGGTGGCGCGCAACTTCGCGAACGTCTTCTCCCGTTCGGTGAAACTCTGCTCCCAGAAGGCATGACTGGAGATGTCGACCGTGGAGTACGGGTGGGCGATTGCTTCGGCGTTGGTCATGTTTTCTCCGGATTCGTTGGGCTGTGAGGAAAGTCAGATCTGGTAGGGACCGACACCCATGCCCGCGATCACGCCGGCATCGACCTGGATGTCCTGGCCGTTGATCCATCGGGCGTCGTCGGAGGCCAGGAAGGTGACCACCGGTGCGATGTCGTCGACGCTGCCGTGGCGGCCGGCGGTCGAGCGCACGAATTCGATGGTGTCGTCGCCCATGGACTTCTTGAAATCACCGAGGATGGGCGTGTCGGTCGGGCCCGGGCTGACGGTGTTGACGCGGATGCCGTACTTCTGCCAGGACGGCCCGGAGATCTTCTTGGAGAACAGGATCGAGGCCTCCTTCGACGTGCTGTACACGGCGTAGCCGGGATCCTGACTCGCCTGCCAGGCGTCGACCTCGTCGCCGGTGGAGGCGTCGAGGAGTCCGGCGAGGGCGTCGGCCCGCACCTGCCAGGCCAGTCCGGCGACCGAGGCCACCGACACGATCGCCCCGCCGCTGCGCAGTACCGGCAGCAACCCGAGCGCGAGAGTGCGCATTCCGAGGAAGTTGACGCGTAGCACATCGCCGGCATCGAAGGTTCCGGGGATACCCGCGACGTAGGCGAGCACATCCCAGCCCTGCCCGTCGGAGTCCAAACGCTTGATCAGCGCGCCGACTGCGTCGAGATCACGCAGATCGAGGACGACCTGTTCCCACGGGGTGTCCTCCTTGAAGCGCACATCAACACCGAGCACCCGATCACCCTGATCATGAAAGCGCGCGGCGACCGCGGCTCCGATTCCCGATCCGGCCCCCACGACCACCACACCACGCCGCTTGTCACTCGTCTGGGTTGCACTCATGTGTGTCCCGTACCTTTCCCATGCCCGGCGATCAGGGCGTTGTCTTGTCGATCGGGCTTCCAGGCCGCAATCGTCACCTTTATGGATACCTATACCGTAGACCATTCTATAGGTGATACTGTGCCATAGGCCACAGCCGATCACGCGCCGCAATATATTGTTGAGCGCCGAACAGACTCGCGGGGAGGTGAGGATGACAAGTACGCAGGCACCCGATGTCGCCGCTGCCGGCGCCATCGCGGCCCGTGCCAAGGAGCGCACCGACGCCGTGCGAGCCGAGCGCCGACCCGGACGCATCGGCGCTTCCATCGACACCTTCGGCCGCACCACCCGGCTCGGTGTATCGGCGCTGCGGTACGCGATCACCGATATCGCGTCGCTGCGCTTCCCGCTGCGGGAGATGCTCACCCAGGCGTGGTTCATCATCACCGTCACCGCGATTCCCGGCATTCTCATGGCGATCCCGTTCGGCGTGATCGTGTCGACGCAGGTCGGCAACCTCGTGCACCAGCTCGGTGCCAGTTCGATGATCGGCGCCGCCGGCGGCATGGGCGTCATCAAACAGGGCGCACCCGTGGCCACCGGCCTGCTGCTCGGCGGGGCGGGGGCCGCCGCGATCGCCGCCGATCTCGGTGCCCGCACCACCCGCGAGGAGATCGACGCCATGCGGGTCATGGGTGTGGACCCGGTGCAGCGGCTGGTCGCCCCGCGCGTCATCGCGATGCTGGTGGTGGCCCCGCTCATCAATATCCTGATCATCGCCGTCGGTATCGTCGCCGGATATCTGGTGGCGGTCTCGTCGCTGGATGTGACGCCGGGCAGCTACTGGATGTCGTTCGGCGCGTTCGCGACGAGCATCGACGTGTGGGTGTCGCTGCTCAAATCGATGATCTTCGGCCTGCTCGTGGTGGTCGTGGGCTGCCAGCGCGGCCTGGAGGCCAAGGGCGGACCCCGCGGCGTGGCCGACGGCGTGAACGCGGCGGTGGTGCTCTCGGTGGTGGCGATCATGGTGGTCAACACCGGGATCACGCAGGTGGTCAACATGTTCTATCCGATGAGGATGGGTTGAGCCGATGACCCAGAACCTCACACCCGCCGAGTACACACCGAAGGTCCTTCGGCCCGTACACGCGCTCCGCGCCCGTATCCATCCGGGCAAGTTCCTCGAATCGGTCGGCTTCGCACTCGCCTTCTGCTGGAACGTGCTGTCGGCGATCCCATTGACGCTCAAGCACTATCGCCGCCAGACGATATCGACCATCACCGACATGACGTGGGGCCGCGGCTCACTGATCGTCGGCGGCGGCACCGCCCCGGTCATGCTCATCATGGGTGCGGCGATCGGCGCATCCATCGGCATCGAGGCGTATACCGCGCTCGAACTCGTCTCGCTCGGACCGGTGTCGGGGGTCATCTCGGCCTTCGCCAACACCCGTGAGCTCGCCCCGATCGCCGCCGGTGTGGCGTTCGCAGCGCAGGCCGGTTGCCGGATGACCGCCGAGATCGGGTCGATGCGCATCTCCGAGGAGATCGACGCGATCGAGGCGCTCGGCGTGCGCGCGGTGGGTTTCGTGGTCACCACCCGCGTCATCGCCGGCGTGGTGTCGATGATCCCGACGTATGTGATCGCCCTCGTCGTCGGCTACCTGTCGACGCGGATGGTGGTGACGACCCTGCACGGTGAGCCGGGCGGCGTCTACGACCACTACTTCACCCAGTTCGTCCTCGGCTGGGACATCGTCGCCTCGATCATCAAGATCCTGGTGTTCACCGTCGCGATCATCCTGATCCACTGCTACCAGGGCTTCTTCGCCTCCGGCGGTCCCGAGGGCGTGGGCATCGCATCCGGCCGGGCGATCCGCGCCAGCCTCGTCGGCATCATCGCCCTCGACATGGTGATGACGCTGGTGCTGTGGGGACTGCAATCACCGATCAGGTTCTCGGGGTAGCGACATGGCCAGACACGCACTCGCCGGGGTCACCACCCACACGCACACCGCCCGTATCGTCGCGATCGGCGCCATCGTCGCGGCCGTGCTCGCCGTCGTCGCCTGGCGGATCATCCCGTCCGGGGGTCTGGACGACAAGCAGATCGCCGTCACCCTGCTCACCGACGACGTCGGCGACGGCGTCACCAAGGGCACCGAGGTGCGGCGCGGCGGCGTGGTCGTCGGCAAGGTCGACTCGGTGACGCGCACCGACAGCGGTCAGGCGATCAAGGTCCACCTCGACGATCCCTCGCTGACCGGGCTCACCGACGCCCTGTCGATCGACTACTCCCCGGCCAATCTGTTCGGCATCACCCAGATCGGTCTGCACGCGCAGGAGGGCGGTGCGCCGCTGCGTTCGGGAACCACCGTCGATCTGACCGGCGAACACGGCGACCGCGTCCACGACGCCACCGTCTCCACGATGCTGCTGTCCCTGGGCAGACTCAGCGGTGACGTCCTGACCCCCGATCTCGCCGACCTGGTCAAGAAGGTGGCCCAGGACGCGAAGGCGTTCTCGCCGTTGATGAAGGCGCTGGTCACCACCGTCGAGACCGTCGCCGACACCCAGAAGATGCCGTATTCGCCGATCCTGCGGGACTTCGGTTCGGCGCTGTCGGGATTCCCGTCCACCCTCGACGGCGGACTGATCCTGCTGCGCATGGTGCACGACCATCCGTACCTGGAGATCCCCGAGAAGCAGGCCCGGTTCGACGCGACGGTGGCAGTGCTGGCCAAGAACGTGATCCCGGGCCTGGCCAATCTGCTCGAAACGCTTCAGCCCGACTACGCCGGCCTCGCCGCGCTCCCGGTACCGCTGCTCAACGCGGTGGCCACGGCCGTGCCCGCACCGCAGACGACGGAGGCACAGCTGGCCAAGCTGCTGACCCGCATCTCCGGGACATTCGGCGGATCGCCTGCCGAACCGGTCCTGCGGCTGGCTCTGACACTCAACCCGACCGCAGGGGGTGGCCGGTGAAAAGCATGCCTTCGCTGCTGATCAAGATCGGTGTGTTCGCCGCGGTCATGGCCGTCATCCTCGTCGGCGTGCTGCGGACCATCGAGAAGCCGATCCGGGGTGATGTGACCGGATATACCGCGCTGTTCACCGACGCCAACGGGCTGCGGGTGGGCAACGACATCCGCGAGTTCGGGGTGAGCGTCGGCAAGGTCACCGGCATCTCCCTCAAGGGCAACGACGCCAAGGTCACCTTCGATCTGCTCAAGAACCACCGTGTCGCCAAGGACGCCAAGTTCGCCATCCGGTACCAGAACCTGACGGGCCAGCGCTACATCGACATCCAGCAGTCGTCGCTGACCGCAACGCAGAAGGCCGATCTGCGCGCCCCCGGCTCCACCATCGATACCGGCCGCACCGTGCCGTCATTCGATGTGACGACGCTGTTCAACGGTCTCGAACCCGTACTGCGGCAACTGTCCCCGGAGGAGCTCAACAAGTTCACCGGCAGCCTGTACGCAGTCCTGGAGGGCACCGGCAACGGCATCGGACCGGCGCTGGCCGCGATCGAACAGCTCAGCGACTACGCGGTCGACCGGCAGCAGGTCATCTCGGTGCTGGTGCGCAATCTGTCGCGGGTCTCCGACCAGATCGGCGGCGGCTCCGGCAATGCGATGGCGCTGATCAAGCAGCTGACCATCCTGTTCCTGCAGCTCAAAGACAAAGTGCCGCTGCTGGCGCAGTTCGCCGACGAGATCCCGCCGATCCTGTTCCCGCTGGAGAACATGCTCAAGGTGCTCGGCCTCACCGGCGACCCCAACCCCGACATCGACCGCCTCTTCGCGCAGGCCTTCCCCAGCCCGGAGGAAACCATCGCATCGCTGAACCGGCTGCCCGGATTCCTGCAGTTCCTGGCCGCGGTCACCCCGGAGGCGGGCAGGTTCACGTGCTCCAAGGGCGCCGCCACCCCGCCGGCCGCACTCACCGTGCTGCTGGGCAAGCAGAGGATCACACTGTGCCAGGCCTGATCAGAAAGAAGAACAAGGGGAACGGCCCGCTCTTCTCCGACCGGCAGTGGGGGCTGATCGGTTTCGCGGTGCTCGCGATCATTCTCGGTGTCATCGGTGCGATCTCGGTGATCGATCTGGACTCCACCGAATACCGGGCCGACGTGTCGGATGCGGGCTCGGTCAAGAAGGGCGACGACGTCCGGCTCGCCGGTATCAGCGTCGGCAAGGTCACCGAGGTGGCGCTGCATCCCGACCACGCGAGCATCAAGTTCACCGTCGAGGACGATGTCTTCGTGGGGTCGGAGACCTCGCTGTCGGTGCGGATGCTGACCGTCGTCGGCGGGCATTACGTCGCATTGCAGCCCGCGGGCAGTACTCCGCTGGGCAAGGCGACGATTCCGGCCGCCCGGGTGATCCTGCCCTACAGCCTGCCGGAGATCTTTCAGGACGCCATCGAACCGGTCAACGCTATCGAGGGCGAAACCCTGCGCAAAACGATGAAGACCCTCGGGAAGGCCACCGCCGACAATCCGGAGTCGCTCAAACGTGCTGTCGCCGCAGTTGATTCGATTGTGGAGATCCTCGACAAGCAGAACGCCGACGTCTCACGCACCCTGAAGATGGCCGACGAATACGTGGGCGCGATCGAGGACACCAAGAGCGCGTTCCGCCAGATCATCGATTCGTGGAATTTCCTGGAGGATCTGGCGGAGGCCAAGATGGGTGTCACCGGCAAGGCGCTGAGCTCTGTCGCCACCATCCTGGCGGCGCTGACACCGCTGGGCAAGCACTACAACTCGACGCTGCGCCCGATGGCGATCGAGCTGGCGAAAGCGCAGAAACCGCTCGGTGAATTGTTGAACAAATGGGGTGAGCTGGTGGGCTCGATCAAACAGATCGGCGACAAACTGCGCACCGCGACGGGCGAAAAGCGTGAACCCATCTCGATCTGTGTCCCGACCCCGGAGAAGGGGTGCTGACGGTGAAGACAATCCTCGCCTCCCGCCGCAAGCTGATCGTCGCGGTGCTGGTGATCGTCGCCGCGGTTGCGGCCCTGGCCTACCGCTCATGCTCCGCGGACTCCGACACCCGTTCGTATTGCGCCCTGATGCCTGACTCGATCGGCCTGTTCCGCGACAGCGCGGTCACCTCGTTCGGCGTTCCGGTCGGCAAGGTCACCACCATCAGCACCGAAGGCACGCAGGCCAAGGTGATGTTCGAGATCCGCAAAGATCGCAGACTGCCCGCCGATGTCGGGGCGACCACGCTCTCACACACACTTATCGCCGACCGCAGGCTCGCCCTCATCGGCGCCGAACCCGAACCCGGTGCGCCAACCTGGGATTCGCATAAGTGCATCACCAAGACGCTGACCCCACAGTCGATCACCCAGACCTTCGCCGCACTGTCGAAGCTTGCCGACGAGATGAACGGCAGCATGACACCCGCCGAGGCCAAGGACATCTCCCGCGGCCTCAAGGGCCTGTCCGCTTCACTCGACGGCACCGGCGAGGACATCAATGCCGTCATCACCCAGCTCGGCTCGGCACTGAAATCTCCCGACGCCGCGATCGCCCGCCTCGGCGAGATGATCACAAATCTTTAAGGCATCACCGAACCGACCGCCGATCACTGGGCCGACATCAAGTCGTTCCTGACCCGGCTGGAACCGACGATCGATTCGGTGAACGAGAACATGACCGTCCCCGCCGCCGAGATCCTGCAACGCCTGCGCTATGTGGTGCCGCAGCTCAACGACCTCGCGATGCTCTTCGGCGCCGACTTCATCAACCATGTGCAGAGCATGGACAATCTGCCCGCCCAGATCTCCGCGGGCGTCACGGGTGTGACCGAGATGATCGACCGGCTACCGGTGATCGCCGGCGCGTTCAGCAACTCGATCGACCCGCGGACCAAGCGGTTCACCCTGCGCTACTCAGCGAAACCCGCTGCGCTGCCCACACTCTCATCGAAGCAGTTGTGTACTGTGCTGGGCCGCAAGGGTTCCGGATGCACCGATGCGGGTCCGCTGGCGGGCCTGCTGCCTGGACTGCTCACCGGAGGAGCCCGATGAGAACATCGATCACCTTGTCCAGCAACAGTTCTCGGGCACGCCGTGCGGTAGCAGTACTCGGCGTGGCTGTGATGGTGTCGCTAAGTGCCACCGCCTGCGATTTCGACGCATCCAGCCTGCCCACCCCCGGCGGCGGCGCCGGCGGCAACACCTATCAGGTGCACATCCAGTTCGCCAACGTCCTCAACCTGCCCGACGGCGCACAGGTGGTCGCCGACGGCGTGCCCGTCGGCCGGCTCGCCAAACTCACCACCGACGACCAGGGATTCGTGGTCGCCGACGTGAACATCGACTCCGACGTCGCGCTGCCCACCACGACGACAGCGATGCTGCGCCAGTCCGCCCCTCTGTCCGATGTGCACATCGCGCTCACCACCACCGACGCCACGTCGGACGGCGTATTGCACGGTGGCTCGACGATCCCACTGACGCAGACCTCACAGGCCCCGCAGATCGAGGACACCCTGTCGCAGCTGGCCACGGCCACCGGCAACGGCACCTTCACCAACCTCATCAGCACGGTGCGCGAGGTCAACAAGGCCTTCCCCGACGACTTGACGCGCACGGCAAAGGTTTTCGACGTCATCGGCAAGGATCTCAAGGATCTCGCCGGCCATCAGGGCTCGCTGGACTCGTTGCTCGACGGGCTCGGCGACACCACGCAGGCCGTCATCGATCAGCGTGATCAGCTCGCGCCGCTGCTCACCGAGGCCGGCGTCGAGCGCACCACGTCATCGATGACGTCCATCCTGAACATGGTGTACATCCTGACCGACCTCGGCAAGGTGGCACCGCCCGGAAAGTGGCTGGCGCCGTTGATGGGCGCGTCGAACGAGGCGATCTCGGCGGTGGTGCCGGTGCTGTTCGGGGCGCGGCCGCTCGACACCACCAACCCGCACAACATGAGCCGGCTGATCGACCTGATCAGCAAGGACCTGATCCCGTGGTCGACATCGGGCGCCAAGGTGGACCTCACCAAGCTGACGGTCAATGGACAGACGTTCACCGGTGATGCGCAGTCGCAGCTGGTGGTACAGATGATGCGGATGATCGGGCTGGTGCGGTGATGGCACGCAAGCGGAAGATCCCGGCGTCGGCCCTGTCACTTGGCGCGATCGTGGCCGTGCTCATCGTCGGCATCGTCTACATCCTGGTGTCGGTGCTGCGGGTGGAACCGTTCAAGGACTACCGCACCATCACCGTCGCGATGTCGGGGTCGGGCGGCATCGAGGTCAATTCGCCTGTGCTGGTGGTGGGTAACGAGGTCGGCAAGGTGACCGATCTGCGGATCGGTCACGACGGCGGCGTCGAGGCCGTCATCCGCGTCGATGACGACAAGCCCATCCCGGCCGACAGCGTGATGAGCGTGGAGAATCTGTCGGCACTCAGCGAGCCGTACATGATCTTCCGGCCCAACTCGGCGGGCGGTCCGTATCTGCGCGACGGACAGCGCGTCGACACCCACGAGAGCTTCACCCCGGTCACCATCTCGGACACCGCGGGCAAGGCCGTCACGCTGCTCGAACAGTTCGATCCCGACGCCATCTCGAGCCTGGTGGCAACCCTGCGTCAGGGCCTGGAGGGCACCGAGACCGTCATGCCGCAGTTGCAGCGGTCGGCGCGGCTGCTCGCACAGACGCTCATCGCGAAGAACCCAGACCTCAAGACGCTCTTGACGAGTATCCAGCGGCTCGGCGGTGACCTGGCCTGGCTCGGTCCCGCACTGCGCGACGGCGGACCGTCATGGGAGTCGCTGGGCACCGGCATCATCTCGAAGATGTCCGGTGAACTGGCCACACTCGCCGAGCAGCGCGATCCGGCCGAATACACCGGTCCGACCGGCATGATCCCGTTCCTCTACAAGATGAACGACGTCCTGGTGAAGATCGGGCCCGGCCTGAAACCGCTGGGTCCGGCTCTGCAGCCGCTGGTCGACCAGTCCTCGACGGCGCTGGCACGCCTGGACATCGGCGAGTTGCTCACGCAGGCATTGGGTACCGTCGGTGCCGACGGCGTCATGCGCCTGCAACTCGACGTGATACCACCCGGAAAGTGAGGCTCCGCCCGTGAGCACACCGACAGACGACAGCGCCGAATCCGAAATAGAGACCGGTACAAAGAAACTGAGCGACGATTCGGAGAATTCGGCGAAGACCGCTTCTCCTGCGGCTGATTCAGCACCGGTCACTGGTGGTGGCCCACGCCAGATTTCGCTGTCCGTGCGTTCCCTCGCGGTCGGTGCCGCGCTGATCGTGTTGGCCGCAACCACGATCACGTTCGCCCTGCTCTGGGCCGGCGCACGCTCGGAGGTTTCCGACCGCGACGATCGCGCCGCGAACGAGAAGCGTGCCGAGCAGATCGCCCTGGACTACGCGGTGGGCGCGGCGACCACCGATTACCAGAAGCTCGACGAGTGGTTCACCACCCTCAAGAAGGGCACCACACCCGAACTCGCCGCCAAGTTCGACGCCACCTCGTCCTCGCTCAAACAGATCCTGGCGCCGCTGGGCTGGAAGTCTACGGCCGAGCCGATCACCGCGGTCACCAAGTCCGTCAGCGACGGCGTCTACAAGGTGGACGCGTTCGTCAACGTCAGCTCGACGAGTACGCAAGCACCCAGCGGTGCGACCACGACGGTCACCTACAGCATCACCATCGACAGCAACCGGGACTGGCTGATCACCGACGTCGGTGGGCTGCAGAGCATCGTGCCCAAATAGGGAATGTGTGCCCGATCACGTCCGGGTGTTCAATGGATAACACAGGTTCGGCAGATGATCGCAGAGGAGAGGCAGCCATGGCTCGCAGACTGACATGCCCGTGTGGGGAGATGTTCAGGGAGGAGACCGACGACGAGTTGGTGGAGAAGGTGCAGGCCCACCTGGCCGCCGAACACCCCGACCACCAGTATTCGCGGGACGAGATCCTGTTCATCTCCTACTGACGGCGACAGCATGACGGGCCGGGGATTCTCCGGTCCGGACGACGGCAGGCATCCCATCTCGGGGTGCCTGCCGTCGTCTGCTCATACCCGTACAACTGGTGCATGACGCTACCCGGGTGCAGGTTGACGACCTTCACGGGAGGGGTTACCGTTGTCCTTACGGTAAGTGAGTCCAACCTGCCCGAGGGGGCCCGTATGCGCATCATCGTCGACCGTGACCGCTGTGTCGGTCACGGCATCTGCGAGTCCATCGTCCTCGACGTCTTCGAGGTCCTCGACGAGGGCTACGTCCACATCCACACCGACGCCATCGGCGATGCCGACGAGGCCGCGCTCAGGGACGCCGTCAACGGCTGCCCGTCGGCGGCCCTGAGTATCGAAGCCTGAACGAGCACGCAACTCGAAGGCCGAACACGCGCGGAAATTCAGGACGTACAAGGCTGCCGAATACGCCCGCAAGCATGACCAACACCACTACTGTTGACATTGCGGTTGGCCCCACCGAAACGGCACAATTGACAAGCCGCGATTCGGTATCGCACCGTGCGAACCACACACCCCCCGCAGTTCCTACAGTCCACGCAGTCCCGCACCGGGACCGACCACTCACCACAGGAGGTGGCCCGACCATGGCAGGTCAGGAAACCGCGCCCAAGCGCAAGCGCCGCGAGCGCGGGTCGATCGACCCCGAGGAAATCATCAACGGCGCGTTCGAACTCGCCGAAGAGGTCTCGATCGACAACCTGAGCATGCCCATGCTCGGCAAACACCTCGGCGTCGGGGTCACCAGCATCTACTGGTACTTCCGCAAGAAGGACGATCTCCTCAACGCGATGACCGACCGGGCCATCACCCGCTATCACCTCCCGGCCGCGATGAAGGCCACCGGCGACGACTGGCGCAGCCAACTGCATCACTACGCGCACGCCACCCGGCAGGCCTTCCTGGCCAACCCGATCCTGTGCGACCTGCTGCTCATCCGGTCGACGATGAGCACCAAGGCCGGCGCGATGGGCGCCAAGGAGATCGAGCGCATCGTCGCCCTGCTGATGGCCGAGGGCCTCTCGCTCGAAGACGCCTACGACAGCTATTCGGCCGTTCAGCTGCACCTGCGCGGCTCGATCGTCCTCGAACGGCTCTACCAGCGCAGCAAGGCCGAGGATTCGGGAACGGTCGCCTACTACGAGAACCTGGTCATCACACCCGAGGACACCCCGCGGCTGGCCGAGGCCGAGTCCCGTGGCTGGGTGGCGGGCGCCCCCAACGACCACAACTTCGAATACGTGCTGGGCTGCATCCTCGACAACACCGCCCGGCTCATCGCCGACCGTGCGGCGGTGTCATGAGGGACACCGAGTCATGACCGACACCGTCGAATCGATCTACGATCTGTTCACTCTCCTCGGTTTCCGGGAATGGACCGACGAGAACGGTTCCGTGGTGGTCGAATTGCCGGTGGCCCCGCACATCACCAATCACGCCGGTGCCATTCAGGGCGGATTCATCGCTACCCTCGTCGACACCGTCGCGGGCCGGGCCGTGATCGGCAGCCTCACCGGCCGCAAACTGGTGGTCACCTCGGATATGAACATCCGCTACATCCGCGGCGTCCGTGAGGGTTTCGCCCGCGGCACGGCGCGGGTCGTGCATAGCGGCCGACGGTCGGCCGTCATCGACATCACCGTCACCGAGGAGCCCTCCGGCAAGCTGGCCACTGTCGCCACGGCCAACTTCGCCATCATGGACCCGCCCGCCGGTGTCACCAAGTCCGACCTCAACACCGTGTAGCCGACTACCCCGAAGGTTTGGAGGGTGCGGCCGAACTCGGCATGATCGCCTTGCTGATGCTGTCGTCGGAGATCAGCGACAGCTCCGAAACCTTCCACCCGCCTTCGTGTTTGGTCAGGTCCATTTCGATGCGGCTGGGTACCACCGTCGTGGCGTCGGCGCCTTTTCGCGAGACCGTCTGATCCACGAACAACAGGATTGTCGCCGAATCCTTGTGTGCCTCAACAACTCCGGCGTCGGCGATGGAAACCGTGGAGGTCACGTCGTTCTTGTCGACGATGTACACCATCTGATCATCGGTGAGTACCGAATCGAATTGCTTTGCCGCATTGCCGGTCAGCATCGGCTTGACCTTGTCGACGTTGGTGCGCACCGTCTTCGGTGAATAGGTGAACATCAGCTCCACCACCTCACGGCCTTTGGCGACGGCATCATGCCGGGCGTCGGCGACCTGACCGCCGTCGCGACGGCCGGAGGCGACGAGGACCACGGCAACGGTCAGTGCGATGATCAGGACCGCCGCGGCCGCGGCCGCCATGTGCCGCACGGTGATCGACGGCCGCGGCCGTGCGCGCCGCACCACGCGGACTTCGCGGGCGGACGGCTGCGGCTTCGGTGCCGAATCGGATTCGGGGACGTCGGCCATCACACCACCCAGTCGATCTTGCCGAGCGCCATCTTGCCCTCGCGCTTGTCGACGCGCACGCGCCACCGGAACGACTTGACCTGCGGCTGCGAACCGGGGCTTTCCATCCGCCAGCCGGATACGAGAAGAATGGTCGCCGACGAGTCGCTGAGCTTCGATACCGCGGTCCGCACGACCTTTCCGGTGGTGGTGACGTTCTGTGTCTTGACCAGTTCCACGATCTGGTCGAGTGATTCGTCGTCAGCACCCAGTGCTGTGCCCGCACCGGCCGCCTTCAGCTGCGCGGTCACCCTGTCGACGTTGTCGCGGTTGAGGGTGGTCAGTTCGGTGATCATCGTGGCCGCGTATTGGGTGAAGCGCACACGGTCGGTCTCGTCCGACCCCGACGAACCCTCAGTGGACAACAGCACCACGAGTGTGGTGGCCAGTGCGAGGATCACCACCGCCGCGACTGCCCAGCAGGCCACGGCGACCTTGGGCGCCGAGTGCACCCCGGCCCTTTTCGCGCCGGTTCTCCGCACTTCAGGGTCGATCACTTCAGGGTCGCTCACTTCAAGGTCGAGGTGATCAGCTGCTCCCACTGCGTGGCGACCTCCCCCTTGCTGCTCGCCGTATCGACCCGGTAAACCTTGCCGTCGGGGCCCGTGTACTCACCGCTCCGCGGGTCGTAGTTGGTGGCATAGACCGACGGTGTCGTGTCGACGGAACTCTGATTGGCCGGAACCAGTCTGCCCTGTACCCCCGAATTCGACGCGGGTTTGGGCACCAGGCCCGGAACCCCGTTGGGCAGCGGCAGGCTCTTCTTGTCGAGCGGCTTGTAGCCGGTGCGGCATTCGGCTGGGGTCGGGGCACGACGTCCCGGGTACTCGACGCACGGATAGTTGCGGGCGCCGCGCACGGCGAGCGGACTGTCGTGGGCCACCCGGCACAGCATTCCGGACGGGTAGTCCTTGACCGTCTGGTCACCCGGGCTGCGCCGCTTCTCCAGCGGATAGAACCCGACCGTGCACGGCGGCGGATCCTGGAACGACGCCACGAAGTCCACGTTGGCGCCCTTGTCGGAATCCTCGGTGTTCATCGCACTGATCAGTCCGGCGATCAGCCGCGGGTAGATCACGACGATCTGGTTGAGGTTGGCGTGGTACACCGCAAGCGTTTTGGCGGTCACCGACAGATTGTCGATGAGCAGCGGCAGCGTCGGCTTGAGCGACTCGAACAGCTGCCTGCCTTTGTCGGCGGCCGCGGGTGCCTTGTCGAGAATGCCGGTGAGTTCGGGTCTATTGGCGCGCAACTGGTCGGTGACGGTCGTCAGGTCCCGGGTCCACGAGGCGATCTCGGTACGGGTGTTGTCCTGCGAGGCCAACACCGGTTCGGCCGAGTCGATCAGTTTGACGATCGCATCGCTGTTCTTGTTGGCCTCGGCGAGGAACAGTGTCACCGAGTCGATGAATCGCTGCACGTCCTCGGTGCGGCCGTCGAACGCGGCGAAGGCCTCGGTGACGACGGTGCGCAGGCTGCCGTCCTGAATCTGGGCCAGCATCTCGTCTGCGCGGTCGATCACCCCGCTGATGGGGACGGTGATCTCGCCGGTCACCACCGAACCATCGCGCAGCATCCCGGCCGATCCCACTGTCGGAGCCTTGCCGTTGCTCTCCGAATCATCCTGCGGCAGGGCGAAATCCACATACTGCTCACCGATCGCCGAGGCACTGCGCACCGTGGGTGTCAGATTCTTGGGGATGCGAGCCGAATCATCGATGATCAAGGAGGCCGTGACGCCGTCCGGGGTGAGTCTGACCTCGTCGACCCGCCCGACGGTGACGCCCCGATAGGTGACGTTCGAATTCTTGTACAGACCACCGCTGGCCGCCAGATTGAGCGTCACCGTATATTTACCGATGCCCAGCATCGCGGGAATCGCCAGATAGCTGATGGCCACGATGAGCAGCGCCACCGTTCCCACTGTCGCGAATGCGAGCAACTGCAGCTTGACCTTGCGGGTGATGTTCATCGCGGTCCCCCGGTCGGTGTAGCCGAACTCGTCGCCGACGCCCTGCCGGACTGCTTCTGACCCGACTTCTGGGTCGTCTTGTTCTCGGCCGTCTTCTTATGGGCGGTCGGCTTCTTTTTGGCGGTACTCTGCTGGTCCGGGTCGTTCTGATCCCGCAGCGGCGCGGTGAACGGATCGGCGCCGACCCTCGCCCGGCCGGCCTGTCTGCCGGCGAGGCTCTCCGGGTTGGTCATCGTCTTGGCGAAGTTCCGCGACAGCCGCTTGAACGTCAGGTCAAGATAGATCGCGCCGTTGAGATAGTCGCCGCGCACGAATTGCGGCACCTGACCGGCGGGGAACGGGAAGGTCATCAGGAAGCCGAACGAATTGACGAAGTTCGGTCCGCTGAGCACGAGTTGTTCGATGAACTTCTCGAGTTCGGTGAGCGTGGTGGAGATATCGCCGGAACTCGCCCGCAGCACGCTGTTGGTGGTCCTGCTCAGCTTGTCGACCGAGGCCAGCGCGTTCACCAGTTCGGGACGTTCCTCGTTGAGCATGCGCAGGATCTTGGGGCCGTCGGTCAGGGCCTTCTCGATGGTGGGCTGCTGTGCGTTGAAGGTACCGGTGAGCCGGTTCATCCCGTCTAGTACTACAGCCGTAGATCGGGAGTGGTGACGATCACGCGTGTGTTTACGCTGGTCAGGGCGGTTGCCGCGCCATGATCTGAGGTTGTGAATCAAAAGAAGACGACTGCGGCAACCGCAGATCT
>NZ_JAGQTN010000206.1 GCF_020438995.1 Gordonia sp. (in: high G+C Gram-positive bacteria) | reverse complement strand
CTGCGATGGACAGCTCGCGACGGGCGAACAGGGCGAGCACCGCGGCGGCGACGACCAGTCCGGCGATGGTCCGGATGTCGGTCCAGCCAAAGTGCGGACCTTCGATCACGGAATAGGTGAGCAACCCGAGACCGGCGATCGACAGTGCCAGACCCGTTGCGTCAAAACGTGATACGGACATACGCTGGGTGGCCGGAACTGCCAGCAGCACACCGGCGGCGGCCACGACGGCCATCGGCACATTCACCCAGAACACCGACGACCAGGAGAAGTGTTCGAGCAGCCAGCCACCGAAAACCGGTCCGACGGCCACCGAGATCCCGGAGGTTGCCGCCCAGATCCCCACTGCCGCGGCACGTTCGGAGGGTTTGGTGAAGATCGCGGTGATGATGGCCAGCGTCGCCGGGAACACGAGCGCGGCGAAAACCCCCAATCCACCGCGGGCCGCGACCAATTGGCCGAGACTCCCCGAAGCGGCGGCCAGCACCGAGACTGCTGCGAATCCACCGATACCGGCAAGCAGCATCCGCCGGTGACCGAACCGATCCCCGAGGTAGCCGCCGGTGAGCAACAGGCCCGCGAAGACGAGCGTGTACGCGTCGACGATCCACTGCAGACCCGAGATTCCCGCATTCAGGTCCCGCGCCAGCGTCGGCAGCGCGACGTTGACGATCGAGTTGTCGACCATCACGAGCAGTTCGGCAAAACACAGGGCGGCCAGCGCGAGCCAGCGCGAGGTTGATGAGCCCACGGTGATTCCTCCTTCGATTGGCGATGTGGCGTGCAGTGCCGGGGTCCGGCACGAGTTATAGAACATCGCCATACTGTTGTAGTACGTAGTTCTATTCAAGAAGAACACTGTTCTAGTAGACTTGTCAACATGTCGACGCCGAAGTCCGCCCGTACCCCCGCCACGGAGATCCGCATCAACCTCCTCGCGGCGGGCAGACGGATTCTCGAACGCGACGGCGAGACCGCGCTCACCGTCCGGGCCGTCGCCAAGGAGGCGGGTGTCGCCCCGATGGGCGTCTACAACCACTTCGACGGCAAGGAAGGATTGCTCAATGCGCTGGTCAGCGATGGCTTCGCCGAGTTCGCCGGTGTCGTCACCGCCATCGATACCGATCCCGCCGAGCGGTTACGCAACTGCGGCCGCAACTACCGGACATTCGCGCTGGCCAACCCCAACCTGTACACCCTGATGTTCTCCACCGACTGCGAGGCCGACGACGAAGTGGCGGCACGCTCGTTCGGAGTCCTCGCAGACATCGTGCGCTACGGCCAGGGCGTCGGTTCGATCCGCCCCGGCGACGCCCTCGACCTCGCAGCGCAGGTCTGGGCGTGTGTACACGGAGCTGTCGCACTCGAACTGACCGACGCGTATCCGCCGTTCATCGACGCCGGTGAGCTGTACGAACACGTGCTGGATCTGGTGGCGCGGGGGGTTCAGCCGTCCTACTCGAAGTTGAGGTAGGCCTTGGAGGGTGTCGGCCCCCGCTGACCCTGATACTTCGAGCCGACGGCGGTGCTGCCGTACGGATGTTCGGCGGGGCTGGTGAGCCGCAGCAGACAAAGCTGACCGATCTTCATCCCCGGCCACAGGGTGATCGGCAGATTTGCCACATTGGACAGTTCCAGGGTGATATGCCCTGAGAAGCCCGGATCGATGAACCCCGCAGTTGAGTGGGTGAGCAGGCCAAGCCGACCCAGCGACGACTTGCCTTCGAGCCGGCCGGCCAGATAGTCGGGCAGCGTACATATCTCCAGCGTCGAACCCAGGACGAACTCCCCCGGATGCAACACGAACGGCTCACCGTCGGCGGGCTCGACGAGGCTCGTCAGCTCGTCCTGCCGTTGCGCCGGGTCGATGTGGGTGTAGCGGGTGTTGTTGAACACCCGGAACAGGCCGTCCAGCCGCACATCGATACTCGACGGCTGCACCAGCGTGTCATCGAACGGTTCGACCGCCAGGCGACCCTGCGCGAGTTCGGCCCGGATGTCGCGGTCGGAAAGCAGCACGTAGGTGAGGGTATCGGACCGGGTCATCGCCCGGCGAGTCGCTGCTCGATATGGCGAGACATCTGGCCAAGTAGCGCCTACCGCGTGTACTCCAGCAGTGGCCAGGCCACCAGGAACACCGTCACCAATGAGATCAGGGTGATCGGGATACCGAATCGGACAAACGTGCGTGTGGTGTAGTTGCCCGGTTCCATCACCATCAGGTTCGACTGGTGGCTGTACGGGTTGATGAACGTGAACGAGATGCAGGTGCCGATCAGTGTCAACAGCAGCACCGGACTCAGATCAGCGCTCGACGCGATCGTCAGGGCGACCGGTGTGAGGATGGCCGCGGCGGCGGCGTTGGTGACGAAGTTGGTCAGCAGCGTGGTACCGATCGCCAGCACTGCGACCATCAACGGGATATTGCCCGAACCCAACTCCAGAATCCCGTCGGAGATATAGCCGGCCAAGCCGCTCTTCACCACGATCTGACCCAGCCCGATCGACCCGGCGATGATGGCCAGAATGTTCCAGTCGAGGGCACGGACCGCCGATCTCGGCGAGAGGACCCCGCTGACCACCATCAGCGTCGCACCGCATCCGGCGGCGAGAGACACGTCCATGAGACTGAAGCTGGCGGCGAGGATCACCCCCACCAGGATCGATATCGCGACCCACGTCTTTCCCGGTTGCGGAGCCTTGCCTGCCACGTTCTGCCACAGGCTGACGAATTCATGCTTTTCCAGCACCTGGCTCGACGCGACGGACACATAGCACACGCTGCCGGGTTCGGCGGGCGTGTCCCGGAACCGGTGGTGGGTCTGGGCGGCGACCACCAGCAGGTCTTCCTCGTCCTGCAGGTCACGCACGGTGCCGGGATTCTCGGTGCCGATGGTCACGGCGAACAGGTGCAGTGGCGCCAGCCCGAACCGCGGCGATTCCCACAGCATCTGCACCCCGAGTTCGGTGGTCCGGTACACCAACAGGTCGCCACCCTCGATCGGGCTGTCGATGTCGACGGGCTGTCCCCAGCGCCGGATCTCGACGAGTTCGAATTCGGCGGTCTTGTGCATGCCCATCGAGGTCGCGGTGCGCCCGATGCCCACCGCCTTGCCCGACACGGGAATCTCCGCACGCCAATCGAGGGCGCGGTCCTTGTGCCGTGACCGCCCGCGCAGCAGGTGCCGTGACAGCAGGACCAGCGCCACCCAGCCTACGAGCGCCACCGGCAGGGCGATCGGAACGAATGAGAACATGCTCAGATGGACACCCGCCGACGTCGCGAATCCGGCGATGATCAGGTTGGAGCTGGTGCCGACCAGCGTCGTCGACCCGGCGAGGGTGGTCGCGTGCGCCACCGGCAGCAGCACACTGCGCGCCGGTATCCCCGCGCGCTGCTGCACCTCTTTGGTGGCGGGGATCAGCATTGCGACGATCGGGGTGGTGTTGATGAGCGAGGAGATGGCGCCGACGGGCGGGATCAGCCGGACCAGCATCCGAGTCGGCGTGTCGACCTGCGAGAGCAGCTTGAACATGACGCGCGAGACCACGCCCGTCGACAGCACGCCCTTGGCGATCACCAGCATCGCGGCGATGGTGATGACGCCGCCGTTGCTCAGCCCCGAGAACAGTTCCGCCGGTGTCGCGATCCCGAGGACACCGGCGGCCAGCAACGCGACCATCAGCGCCAGAACCGCCGGCATCCGGCCGCTGGTCATCGCCACCAGGGTCGCTACTACGAGTACCGCCGCCACAATCGCCATGGGTGACCATTGTGCGCCATCCGGACATCCCATGACGTCCGGACGAATCAGACACGCCGCACTGGGGTCATTGGTCCCATATCGGACGCCCGTCGGGCCCCGCCCCACCGCCCGCCGGCCCACTTGCTACGCTATGACCTGCGTCGCGAGGCGCACGCCGATGTAGTTCAATGGCAGAACATCAGCTTCCCAAGCTGAATACGCGGGTTCGATTCCCGTCATCGGCTCCAGCAGATCGCGCGCATTCAGGTGCGTCAGTGTCCTTCGGCGTAGTGACTGGCACCGAACCAGTCGACGACGATCACCTCGTCGTTGCCCACCACCCAGGCGTCGTGACCGGCGGGCAACGAGGTCACCTGGCCGGGCGTGGCATCGAACTCCTGGCCGTCGGCCGTCTGAATCCGTAGGGTGCCCGCCACGTGGTACTGAAAGTGCGGGGCCTCGCAGAGGTCGGTGCCGGCGATCGGCCGCACGTGGGTGGACCAGCGCCAACCGGGCTCGAAGACGAGTCGTCCGATCTCCATGCCACCCACTCGCAGGATCTCGGCGCGCCCGTTCTCGAAGGTGCGTACCTCGTCGGGCGCACTGAAATCCCGGTGTTCGATCGTTTGCATGGTCGTCATGACCTTCTCCCTTCGGTTGTGCTGTCTGCCGTTCGTGATCAACGACGCCTACGACGCTAGAAGGGACGCCTTGCGAGTTACTTGCGGTTTCGCGGCGAGCGGCAAGGATGAGACATGTGACCGGAGCGCAACGGGTGGAGATCCGGCTGCTGGGCGGGTTCGCGCTGCTACGCGACGGCATGGAGGTACCGGCGCGGGCATTCGGCGGCCGCAAGGCCCGCACCCTGATCAAGGTACTGTCGAGCCGCCAGGGGCAGCTCGTCAGCACTGATGTGCTCGCCGCGGCACTGTGGCCCGACCGGTCGCCGGCCGACCCCGTCGCGAACCTCCAGGTCCTCGTCAATCGAGCCCGGCACGCGCTCGGCGACCCCGCCCTGATCATCACCGGGCAGCACGGCTACACGCTCGCGCCGGAACCGGCCTGCGCCGTCGACGCCCAGCGGTTGCTCCGTGCGGCCACCGCCGGGGCCGGCTCGCCGACGGCGCTGCGTGCGACGGAACTGCGTGCGGCGCTTGACTTGTGGCAGGGAGACCCGTTGCCGGAGGATGCGTACGACGACTGGGCCGCCGAGTTCCGCGCCCGCGTGTTCCGTGGCCGCCGGCACCTCCTTGAAGAGGCCGCCACCCTCGCCCTGTCCTCCGGCGATGCCGGGCGTGCCGTCGAGATGTCCCGGTCGGCCGTCGATGCCGATCCGCTGTGTGAGCCCGCGGTCCTGCTCCTGGTCCGGGCACTGGCCGTCACCGGCGACGGGGCGGGCGCGCTGCGCGCGTTCGAGGACTACCGGCGCGAGCTGGCCGACGAACTCGGTGTCGATCCGTCTCCCGAGGCCGCTGAACTGCATCGCCGGCTGATACGACGACCTCCCGCCGGCGCTGCTCCGGCCTCCGGGCGGGGTAGGCGTTCGTTCGACGAACTCGCGTTCGTGGGCCGGGAACGGGAGCTGACACTCATCCGGTCGTCGTTGTCGGGTGCACGCCGGTCCGGCACGGTGATTCTGATCGGCGGAGTGTCGGGTGCGGGAAAATCACGGCTGATCGACACCGTGGCGCGCTCGGTGCCGATCGTCCGGGCCCGTGCATATGCCGCCGAGGTCGCCGAACCGTGGGCGTTGCTGCGCACACTGCTCCGCGAGGTGCTCTCCCAGGACATGGGACACCGCGCCGGGCTGCCCACACCGATGGCCGCGACGCTGACATGGCTGCTGCCGGAACTCGACGACGGCCGGCTCAGCGCGGTGCGGCCGGACGCGGAGAACCGGCGGATCCTCATCCCGGAGGTCGCGACCGCGATCCTGCGGGCGGCAGCGCTGCCGATCGCCGTCGATGACCTGCAATGGTGCGACCCGAGCAGTCTCGCGGTGCTTGAGGCGGTCGTCCGGCGCGACGCCACGACGGGAACGGTGGTGGCCTTCCGGTCCGAAGAGGTGGCCGACCACACCGAGGTGGCCGATTTCCTGCGGCGGTCCGATGTGGCGCTGCGGGTGGATCTGGGCGGCCTGTCGGGAGAGTCGCTGCGCGCCGTCGTCGATGATCGTGGGGTCGTGGCGGCCATCTGCTCGCAAACCGACCGAACCCCGATGGCGGTGACCGAGGTGTTGCGCGGGCTCAGCGCCGAAGGACTGGTGACGCCGTCGGCGAACGGCCCGTGGCATACCGGGCCCGGTGCGGCGCGTCGGGCCGGCGAACTGGCCCTGGCCGGACACCGGACCTCGATCGGTGCCCGGGTCGACGCCCAGAGCGCACCGGACCGGCGTCTCCTGGCGCTCATGGCGCTGGCCGCCCTGGAGGTCCCGGCCCGATTCCTGGCCGAGGCCACCGGACGTGACGAGCAGGCCGTGGCCGAGTCGTTGTCCCGTCTCCTGCGCCGTGGGCTGGTCCGGGGCGGCGACAACGGCTGGGCGACGTCCCATGACATGGTGACCGACGTGGTGGCGGGTCGGCTCGATGACGCCGACCGCATCCGGCATCACGCAGACCTCGCCAATGCACTTGGGACGGAAGGTGATCGGACGAGACTGGCGCACCATCGGCTGCACGCCGGCGATCGTGCGGCAGCGTCGGCGGCCTATTGTGACGCCTCCCGGCGCGCACTGGACACCTTCGCCGACGACGAGGCGGCCGGGCTGGCCGACCGCGGACTCGCGTTGGCACCGGCAGCGCAGGTCGGTGCGCTCCTGCATGAGGTGCGCGGAGAGGCCCGTCAGCGCCGTGGCGACCTCGCCGGCGCCCGGCACGACCTTCAGGCCGCATTGTCGGCTGCGACGAACAGCACCGACCGTGCCCGGATTCTGGCACGGCTCGCGATGCTCGCGTCCGGCTCCGACGACATCGTGCGCGCCTCCCACCTCGCCGAGTTCGCGGTCGCCGAGGCCGGTGAGCACGCCCCCACCCGGGCCCGGGCGCTGGAGGTGGCCTCGGTACTCGACATGAACCTGGGGCGCACGCACAGATCTGGTGAGCGGGCCGCCGAGGCCCTGTCGCTGTACGAGCGACTCGGCGACTCCGGCGGAATGGCGCGGGTGGTCGATGCACGCGCCATGGCCGAGTTCCTCGGAGGTGATGTGCGACAAGGTAGTTCGGCACTGAACCGGGCAGCGGACCTCTTCGCGGACTCCGGCGATCTGGTGCGGACCATCACGCCCCGGTCGACCGCCGGTCACGCCCTCGTCTTCGCCGGCCACGCGGCCGAGGGCCTGCGCCTCATCGATGCGGCGCTGGACCTGGCCCGGACGCTCGGCCACGCAGAAGGTCAGGCGTACGCGCTGTGGCATCGCGCCGAAGCTCTCACGGAACTCGGCCGGGTCGATGAGGCCGCCGCCGACAGCGCCGAGGCACTGTCCATCGCCACCCGCATCGGACATCGCGGGTGGACGGCAACGGCGTGGCGAGCCTCCGGACTGGCCGCGCGACGCCGCGGCGACCTCGATGAAGCTCTACGGGCCTTCGGCAATTCATTGGCACTGGCCGACAATCTGGGACTGTTCGCCAGTTGGGCGGCTGCCCGGATCGCGCTGGTGCTGGTGGAATATGGCAAGCCCGGGGAGGCGAAGGAATCGGCTGATCGGGCGTTGTCGGAGGGGCCGCCCCTCGGGCACTACGAGGCTCGCTGGGCCGCCGCCGAGGTCGCCGCCGCACTCGGGGATACCGGCACCCGATCGCTCGCCCGGCTTGCCGTCGAATTCATGGCCGAGGGCGGGGTGGCCCAGGGCCGCGACCGGTTGCTCACACTGGCAGGACAATGATCGTTCGCCGGAGAACAATAACCACCCGGGAGCGGGGCACGAATGCATATTCGCATCGGCTCGCCGCTCCCGGGCGGTTTGTGGACCTCACTCCACCAGCAGTGGCGCCCGTTCTCGGTGGTGTTGTCGGGGTTGATGGCGTGCTGCCATTGCAGCCAGAGCCGCCGCCAACAGTGCTCTCGACATCTACCGCGGCGTCGTCGAAGGCATCGCGTTGAGCTATGCGCGCGTCGCCGGTCAATTGCGTCCCGCGGCACAGGGCGCGGTCAAGATCGCCGTATGCGGTCGCACCGTGGCAGCCCGGCCGGAATTGTTCCAGGCCATCAGCGACGTCCTCGGCCTGCCCATCGAGATCATCGACGCCAAACGCACCACCTTGCTGGGTACCCGCCCACCTGGCACTGGACACCCTGGCAGCGTCGGTCGAGCGTTGGCATCCGGAGCCCGGCTATGTCTGCGAACCGCATCCGGCACGCGCGGACTATTACGCGGACCGGGCCGCGCGGTTCGAGGCCGTCTACGATGCGCTCATCGCGCGCGACTGATCACTACGACAGCGGCGGAGTACATCTCGTCCGTCCGGCTGTGCCGGGACGACCCGATCCAGGATGGTCGATTCCGGATGGTGGCGCAGGATCGCGGTCTCGAGTTCGGGGCGGCTCCCATGTCACCGGTCCGCCGGCGGGATCGGCGGCTGCACCCCGCCCGCGGATTCGAGGTGTGCCAGCGGCGGACCGAGGATCTCGGCACCGTGCTCGGCCGCGGCTGCGGCGAGCGCGCCGAAGTCGGGCGGACCGGCGACCTGGAACAGCGGCGCCATCTTCGCGTACAGGTGATGGAATCCACCGGGCCAGTTGATGCCGACCAGCTTGGCCGGGCCGTCGCCGATCGCCATGAACGTGTGCGGGACGTTCGGCGGGGTGAAGATCAGGTCACCCGCTCCGGCCTCGTAGGTGTCCTCGCCCACGAGCACCCGGATGCGTCCGGCGACAACGACTTCCCACGTCACCCACGGATGACGGTGCAGTGGTGGCCCGTCGCCCGGAGCGAGTTCCTCGACGTAGACATCCGGCGAGTTCTCGTCGCCGCCGGCCAGGAAGCGCATCACGTCGGTCGGTGACGTGGTGAAGGTCAGGGCGTCGTCGCCGCGCGTGACGATCGGTGTGGACATATCAGCTCCCTTGTGTGTCGCAAGCCGCCGGACCTGTACCGACTAAACGAAACAGTACAGTTTCATTAGCTACCCGTCAAACGAAACGGTACAGTTTTGTCGTGGACAGACGAGCTCACTACCTGCACGTAGCGCTGGAGCAGTTCGCCCTGCACGGCTTCCACGGCGTCAGCATGGACCAGCTGGTCACCGCATCCGGCGGGTCGAAAGCCACGCTCTACCGGTATTTCCCGTCGAAAGAGGCCCTTTTCGAGGCGATCATCGCCGACCTCGCCAACGCGACCGTCGCGGCGAATACCGAGGATCAGCTCGGTGCGCTACCGATCGCCGACGCTCTGCGCGCCCTCGGGCACGCCACCGCCCGCGCGGCGCTCAGCGACCGGGCAACCGTGCTGTTCCGGCTGGCGGTCGGCGAATGCGGCCGCTTCCCCGAACTGGCCTCGACGATGTTCGAGCGAGGCCCTGCGGTGTCGTATGCCCGGATGCGTGCCTTCATCGACAATCGGGTCGCCGCAGGCGAACTGCGCGTCCCCGACAGCCAGATCGCCGCCGAACAGTTCCTCGGCGGCATCGTCGGCCACCAGCAACTGCGCCAAGCACTGGGACAACCCCCCGCCGACCCCACCGAGATCACCGCCCGCGTCGAGGCCGCGATAACCACATTCCTCGCCGCCTACCAGGCACCGGGGCAGTTGTCTCCGTAGTGGTCTGCGGTCGGCCGGGCTGGGAGGATGTCACTATGCGCCGTACACGACCGTTCATCGCAGCACTCGCCGTCGTCACCGCGTCGGCCGTCGCGCCCGCGATCGCCACGGCCGCCCCGACGGCCGCGATCGGCGTCGAGGACGGCGTGGTTCCCGCCGGTGTGAGCGTCTTCGACGACAGCTATCCGGCGGTCAGCAGGCTCGACGGCACACTCCTGACGGCATTACGGTCCGCGGCCGTCGTCGCCCGCACAGGCGGCGTGACGTTCGTGGTGAACAGCGGCTGGCGTTCGCGCGCATATCAGCAATACCTGCTCGACCAGGCCGTCATCACCTACGGGTCACTCCCCGAAGCACGCCGCTGGGTCGCCACCCCGGCCACCTCGCCGCACGTGTCCGGCAAGGCTATCGACCTCGGCGGCACCGGCGCCGCCGACTGGCTGGACAGATTCGGCGCCACCTACGGCCTGTGCCAGATCTACCAGAATGAACCATGGCACTTCGAGTTTCGTGCGCAGGCCACCATGCGCGGATGCCCACCCAGCTACCCGGACCCGACCCACGATCCCCGCATGCGATGAGCAGGACCCCCCGATCCGCGAGTGAAGACGTGGCTCGACGCCCAGAGTGCCCGAACCCTCTACCTGACCACTGTGACCGTCGGTTCCGTCCGAGCCGACCCTTGGCCGCGGTGTCTCCCGATCGACCGACAGTCACCGGCGTCGACGCCGGATCGGCGATCCGGGCGGTACGCTCAAGCAGCATCCGCCTGTGCGGCCCGTCCCACCGTCCCGTGAGGTCAACCGTGTCCATCAGAATCCCGTTCACCGGCAATTACAGCGATCTGTCGAACAACGACGGCTACCAGTTCGAGTTCCGTTGCGAGCGCTGCGGTAACGGCTTCCGGTCCGGTTTCCAGCGGGATATGGCTGCCACCGGGCAAAAGTTCGTCCAGGGTCTGGGTCGACTGGTCGGCTACGGGGCGATGTACCGGGTGACCTCGGCCGCCGACAGATTTCTCGACCGCAGCACCAATTCCGAGGCCAAGGACAAGGCGCTCGCGAAGGCCGTCGCCGAGGTATCACCGCATTTCCACCAGTGCCGTGGCTGCGGCGACTGGGTGTGCGACGAGGGCTGCTGGAACGATCCCGTCGGCCAGTGCGTGCGTTGCTCCCCCAATCAGGCGCACGAGTTGGCGCAGCTACAGGCGGACGCCCGGCGCGATCAGATGCGTGAAGGACTGCGCAACGTCAACCTCATCGGCGGCGTCGACCTCGGGCAGCAATCCTCGACCCGTTGCCCGTCGTGCGGCACCCACGCATCGGGCGGCAGGTTCTGTACGTCGTGCGGCTCGTCGCTCGCCCAGCAGGCGACCTGCCGGGGCTGCTCGCACGGCAACCCGATCGGCGCGATCTATTGTCAGCAGTGCGGGCAATCGCTCACCTGAGCATCTACACCTTCTCGACGTTCTCCTCGTCGACGATGACGATGCCGCCGGAGGTGAGCTGGATACTCAGCTTGCCGGACGGAAGGTAACCGAGGAGCTGACCGGTCTCACCGGTGGTGAGCACACGCAGCTGCTCACTCTTGTCGAACGCATGAAAGCTCATACCCTCCGAGCATAGTGTGTACGCCGATCACCAACGCCCGAGCGCTCACAGGCTTCTCCCAGCGTCCATCCAGTCCTGCCGGAGGGACGGGTCGCATTCTGGTTATCGACCAGAAAAGGAGATGCAGACATGACAGCAGTACTCGACCGGGCCGCACCGGAGGTGACGCCGGCGCCACCACCCGCGGTGTCGCGTCGGCGCCCGCTGTGGTGGAGCAAATGGGCGCTGAGCGGACTCCTGGCGACGACCGCGGTGCTCTATCTGTGGAATCTGAGCGCCAGCGGCTACGCCAACACCTTCTATGCGGCTGCGGCACAAGCGGGTTCGCAGAGCTGGCGGGCCTGGTTCTTCGGCTCGCTCGACGCCGCCAACTTCATCACCGTCGACAAACCTCCTGCCGCGCTGTGGGTTACGGGATTGTCGATGCGGATCTTCGGCGTGAACAGTTGGGCCGCACTGGCTCCGCAGGCTCTGATGGGAGTGGCCGCCGTCGGCCTGCTGTATGCGACGATGCGGCGCACATTCAGTGACCCGAAACAGGGCACTGTCGCCGGGCTGATCGCGGGCGCCGTGCTCGCGTTCACCCCGGCCGCCGCGCTGATGTTCCGGTTCAACAATCCCGATGCGCTGCTGGTGTTGCTGATGACCGCCGCCGGGTACGCCCTGGTACGGGCGATCGCCACCAATTCCGGCCGCTGGCTGGCACTGGTGGGTGTGGCACTCGGGTTCGCGTTCCTCACCAAGATGATGCAGGGGCTGCTGGTACTGCCCGCCTTCGGCCTGGCGTATCTCGTGTTCGCGAACAACAGCTGGACCAAACGGATACTGCACCTGATCGGCGCGACCGTCGCGCTGATCGTCAGCGCGGGGTGGTTCGTGGTGGCCACCATCCTGACCCCCGCATCCTCGCGGCCCTATATCGGCGGTTCCACCGACAACACCTTCATGGACCTGGTGCTCGGCTATAACGGCATCGGCCGTATCAGCGGCGGCAATGGGGGCGGTCCGGGTGGTGGCGGTGGCCAGGCCGGCGGGTCGTTCGGCGGCTCCACCGGACTGAGCCGGTTGTTCAGCTCCGAGATGGGTAACGAGATCTCCTGGCTGCTGCCGGTGGCGCTGCTGGTACTGGTGTTCGCCGCCTATGTCGGTGTGCGCAGCATCAACCAGCTGAGCACGTTCACCGGACGTATGAACCGCGTCGAGGGTGGTGCGGTATTTGCTTGGGGTGGTTGGCTTCTGGTGACCGCACTGGTGTTCTCGTTCATGAGCGGCACCATCCACCCGTACTACACGGTGGCCCCGGCACCGGCGATCGGCGCCCTGGTGGGCATCGGCGCCGTGCTGGCCTGGCGGCGTCGTGAGCACTGGGACGGACGCCTGATGATGGCCGCGATGATCGGGCTGGCCGCCTGGTGGTCGATCGTCCTGCTCGACCGCAACAGCTGGGGTCCCGAATGGTGCCGCTGGGCAATCGGATTGGTCGCACTGGCCTCGGTCGCGGGACTGCTGATCGGCAGCACCCTGGGTATGAAGAAGCTGGTCGCCTCGGCACTCATCGCCGGTTCGCTCGCCGGATTCGGTGGCACCGCGGCCTTCTCCATCGCCACCGCGTCCGAGACGCACGGCGGTTCGATCCCGAGCGCGGTCAGCACGTCGATCAGCGGCGGCGGCATGGGCGGTCCCGGTGGCGGAGGTCCCGGCGGGAACGGCGGCCAGAATACGACGGGCCAGAACGCCGGCGGTCAGACTGCGAACGGTCAGAACTCGGCAGGTCAGAGCACCAATGGCCGGAACGGCACCGACGGACAGGCCGGATCGTCGAACGCTCGTCAGGGTGGCCAGGGCGGCGGCCCCGGCGGCGAGGACATCTCGTCGAACACCGAACTGGTGGCGCTGCTGAAGTCGGCCGGCACCACCTGGTCGGCGGCCACCAACGGCTCGCAGTCCGCGGCCGGTATCGAATTGGCCACCGGCACCTCGGTGATGGCGATCGGCGGCTGGAGCGGCGACCCCGCCCCGACCCTCGATCAGTTCAAGGCCTATGTGGCGGCCGGCAAGATCGGTTACTACGTCGGCGGCAGCGGTGGCGGCCCCGGCGGCAACTCGGAGATCTCCGCATGGGTCGCGGAGAACTTCACCGCGACGACGGTCGGCGGGACCACGGTCTACAAGCTGACCTGACGGGCAGCACCCCCGCTGGTTGAGGTGTGAGCCTGCGAGCCTCGAAACCAGGTGAGACGACAAGGTTCTCTCACCGGGTTTCGAGGCTCGCCGCTTACGCTCCTCACACCTCAACCAGCGAAAGGTCAATCTGAGGAGGGTATTTCGGCTATTTCGTCGATGCGGACCGGTCGCTTTTCGTGCATGGATGTTGTCGCGGCGTCGGCGATGAGGGCCGTCTCGAGCGCCTCGTCCAGGGTGCACAGCGACGTCGACGACGCGCCGGCCACCATCGCGCAGAATGCGTGGAGCTCTCGGCGGCGGGCTTCGGCGAGCCGGTCCGGGACCGATCCGTGCGGGGTGCCATCGGGCGATGTGCGCTCCGGATCCCAGCCCGCCACAATGGAATCGGCGCTGCCGTGGACTTCGAGGCGGCGGTCATGGCCGCGGCCGTTGTAGCGGCCCACGGACACCACCCCCATCGCACCGGAGTCGAACGTGAGAATCGCTGTGGCCGAGTCGATGTCGTCATACGCGGTGAACTCGGGGTCGCCCAGGTTGGCGCCGGTGGCGTACACCTCCACCACGTCCTGCCCGACCACCCAGCGCAGGGTATCGAAATCGTGCACGGCGAGGTCGCGGAAGATCCCACCGGACCGGGCGATGTACGACATCGGCGGCGGCACCGGATCGAGCGTCACCGACCGAGCGGTGGTGATGAACCCGAGTGCACCCGAGGCGACCGCGTCGCACACCGCGGAGACAGCCGGATCCGATCGTCGGCTACAGCCGATCACGACCGGCACGCCGGAGCCCGCGCACCGGGCAACGACGCCGGCCGTCTCCGTCGACGACATCGCGATCGGTTTCTCGCAGAAGACCGGCACACCGGCGGCCACGGACTTCTCGATGAATCCCGCGCGAGTGGCGGTCGCCGAGGCGATCACCAGCCCGTCGACACCCGCGGCGAGCACGGCGTCGACGTCCGCGCAGCCTTGCGCCTGGCAGTACCGGCCGGTGACCGACTCGATCGCCTCCGGCACCACATCGGTGACCAACACCCGGTCGACCGCGTCGGACGAGGCCAACGTGTCGACGTGGAATGCGCCGATCCGGCCGAGGCCCACAACACCGATCCGCACTCCCATACGATGCCCTTCCATCACGCCGCGATTGTCACGACATTATGGACCGCGCCCGAATCACGAACACGACCGGAAGCCCCCACCCATCCCTGACTCAGGGACACAACCGGGGGTGATTTCAGGGTGTTGAGGGATGCGCCGAATGCCCGTCGACCCGCATACTCGAACAGTCCCCGGAAATTAGGCACCACCGAAGGGACCTTATGCCCTAGCGTTCATCACACCGACACGCTGCGGCGAGTTGCGTCACACTCGCGGCCGCCAGGGTTGCGATGACCGGCGCCGAGGGGTAGACCAAACTGGTAGTCAGTTCCACTTTTGATTGACTGCCACATCTTGCCAATCCAGTTCGAGGGATGGAGACCATGGCGTCCATACTCTTCCGGCTAGGCCGGTTCTCATTTCGACACAAGTGGTGGGTGATCGCCGCCTGGGTGGCCGCGATGGTCCTCGTCGTCAGCCTCGTGAGCGTACTGCAGCCGAAGTTCTCCAAGGATTTCGAACTGCCCGGCACCGACTCCGGCAACGCGATGACCACAATGCAGAAGTACTTCCCGGTGGCCACCGAAGATCAGGAGCAGGCCTCGACCAGCGTCCTGGTCCAGGCTCCGGACGGGATCGCCAAGCACGCCGCCGAGATCGACAAGCTCGTCGCGAGCCTCAAAGAGCTCCCCGAACTCAAGGATGCGGCAACCATCGTCAGCCCGCTGTCGGTGCCCGCCGAGTCGCGCGCGCAGGTACTCAGCGAGGACGGCAAGGTCGGCCTCATCCAGGTCAGACAGACCACCAACATCATGGACCTGGAGATCGACGACAAGCACGAGTTCGTCGACATCCTCAAAGATCATCGCGTCGGCGGCCTGAACGTGGAGGCCACCGGCTCGCTGATGTCGATTCAGGACGAAGGCGGCACCGCCGAGATGCTCGGCTTCGGCGTCGCGTTCATCGTGATGATCGTGTTCTTCGGCGCCCTCGTCGCCGCGTTCATCCCGCTGATCACCGGCATCTTCGCAGTCCTGATCACCATCATGTTGCTGACGCTGAGCACCGAGTTCCTCGACGTCAACGAGTCGGCCACCGGCATCGTCACCATGCTCGGCATCGCCGTCTCCATCGACTACGCGCTGTTCATCGTGTCCCGGTACCGAAGTGAGGTCGCCAGAGGCGGATCCAGGGAGGATGCCGTGGGACGCGCGGTGGGCACCGCCGGATCCGCGGTGGTGTTCGCCGGCCTCACCGTGATCATCGCCGTGGTCGCCCTGATGGTGATCGGGCTGCCGTTCGTCACCCAGATGGGCCTCGGCGCCGGTATCGCCGTGGGCCTGGCGGTCATGGCCGCCATCACCTTCATCCCCGCGCTGCTCGGTGCGTTCGGACGCTTCGCGTTCACCCCGAAGATCCCGTGGATCAAACATGCCGAGGAGTCCGAGGACGCCGACACCAACGGTATGCGGTTCGGCCGGGCCGTCGTGGCCAAACCCATTCCGTTCATCATCGCCGGGCTGGCCGTGCTGGTCGTGGCCGCCATCCCCATGACCAAGATGGAACTGGGCATGACGATGAACAGCGAGGACGAGAACAAGGCGCTGGAGTTGCTGGCCGAAGGCTTCGGCAAGGGCATCAACGGCCCGCTGCTGGTGACCGTCCGCAATGCCGGCGGTGACGTCACCGCCGCCGCGGACAAGGCCGTCGCGCACATCAAGACGCTCGACGACGTGGCCAACGCCAAGACCCTCACCTGGATGGGCAACGGCAGCGACCCGAAGAACCCGAACGTCGGCGCCGACACCGCGCTGATTTCGATCATCCCCAACAGCGGACCGTCCGATCAGGAAACACATGACCTGATGGAGCAGATCCGCGACTACAAGAACGAGGTCTCGGCGGCCGGCGGGACCATGCACGTCGGCGGCATGACCGCGATCATGTCGGACATGTCCGACAAGCTCGACAACGCACTCATCCCGTACCTGATCGTCGTCGTGGGCCTGGCGTTCCTGATCATGGTCGCCGTGTTCCGCTCGCTGTGGGTTCCGCTGATCGGCACCATCGGATTCATCTTCTCGGTGCTCGCCGCGTTCGGCGCCACCGTGGCGATCTTCCAGGAGGGCATGTTCGGCCTGATCGACAACACGATGCCGCTGCTGTCGTTCCTGCCGATCTTCCTGATAGGCGTGGTGTTCGGCCTGGCCATGGACTATCAGGTGTTCATGCTGACGCGGGTCCGCGAGGAATACATCCACGGCATGACCGCCAAGGAGGCGATCCTCGCCGGCTACCGGCACGGCGCACGCGTGGTGTCCTCGGCCGCGATCATCATGATCTGCGTGTTCGCCTCGTTCATGCTGGCCCCCGACACCACCTCCAAGATGCTCGGCTTCGCGATGGCCATCGCGGTCTTCTTCGACGCCATCATCATCCGCATGACGGTGGTGCCCGCGGTGATCGCACTGCTGGGCGATCGCGCCTGGGGTCTGCCCAAGTGGCTGGACAAGCTGGTCCTCGACTTCGACATCGAGGGCGGCGCAGTGCGCAACAACGGCCTGGAGGACCTCCCCGGTGGCGGCGCGTCACTGGAGAAGGCCGGAGCTCCCGCGTAGTCCGATGGCAGCGTCACCACGACGCGAACCTGACGGTGACCGCCGCTCCGGAAACGGTACGGCGGTCACCGACGGCCCCGAATGCAGGATCGGGCGGCCCGTCGGGTTACGCGAAAAACACAAGATCCGCACCCGCAACGCGATTCGCGACGCGGCGATGCGGCTGTTCGAGAAGCAGGGGTACGCGGGCACCACCGTGGAGCAGATCGCCCGTGAGGCCGAGGTGTCGCACACCACGTTCTTCCGGTATTTCTCCTCCAAGGAGCAGGTGGTCCTCAGCGACGACCTCGACGACGTGCGCGCACAGGTGATCGCCGGCGTGCCCCCGGGACTGAACCATTTCGGTTTCGTCCGGGAGCTGGTCCGCGGGCTGTTCACCGCGGCCAGCGGCGACCCGTGGGCGTCGAATCCCGAACGCCTGCGGCTGATCCACACCGAACCGGCGCTGCGGGTGTCCCACCAACTCGAATCCGACCGCGCCATCTACGACGGCATCGACGTGATGGCCGACTACCTCGGGGTCGACCGCGACAATCCGCGGCTGCGGGTGTTCGCCGCCGCCGTGGGCGGGGTGATGTTCCACATCGCCAACGAACTGACCTTCATCCCCGACGACGCCGCCCTCACCTCCCTGCTCGAGGCAATAGACCTCTTGGAAGAAGGTTTTCCGCTGTGACGGTCACGGATCTGAACATCTGACCGGGATCGGTGGGCAGCCGCGGACCGCGCACCGTCGCGGTCCGCGGCTGTTTCGTTGCGCCGGAGGTACTTCCCGAATCGGCGCCCACCGGGGGCGCTGCGGCGACCCTCCCGGTCTTCTGCCCCTTCCCGGTCTTCTGCTCCGCCGCAACCTGTTTCGGAGCCGGACCGCTCACGCTCGTCTCGTTCATTCTTACCTCGGCCACCGGGACGGCGGAATTGTCCACCGACGGAGCCTCGGTGGCAAAGAATCGCTCCCCCTCGGCATCCCAGCGCTTGAGATCGGCTCGCGTGTAAGGCAGTCCGGTCCGGTCATGGACCATCTGGCGCAGCAACGCGAGCGGGTGCCGGGCGTCGTACACCCGGTAGCGGGTCGTGCCGTCGACGCTGCGCAGTTCCGTCGGCGTGCCCAGTGCGTCGAGATTGCCGTAAGTCTGTGCACCCCAGCCGGTGTGGATCGCCAGAAAGCCCGCCCCGTTGACCAGGATCGATTCCAGCGGGCGCCGCGGCTGCCATTGGAAGTCCGACGCCGGATCACCGACGATGATCGCCGAGGTGACATCGGCGCCCGATGACCGTGCCGGATCGCGGGCGCCGTCCGGAGTGATGCCGAACGCCCTGACCACCTCGGGCACACCCGCGATAGTATTCGCGACCACCTTGATCCCCCACGGGCTGCGGGTGTCGGCGACGAGGACGATCTTCGCGTCGTCGAGGTCGATGCCTTGGGCCAGTGCCTTCTCCGTCGCATTGCCGAGGGCGTCGGCACCCTGGGAGTATCCGGTGTAGACCACGTGTGTGCCCGTCTTGCCGAGTCGGCGCATCACCGTGAGGTTTCTGTCGACGGCCACGTGTTTGGACGCGTCGTAGGTGTCGGCAAGAGGCGGCACCGGCGACGATTTGCCACCGACGAACGGCCACAACGACTCCGGATACGCCACGATCAGCGTGGTGCGTTGTCCCACAGTACGTTTGATGCGGTCATCGAGCGTGCCGTCGTCGGTGCCGGGGGTAACCACCATGACGATGCCGTCGGCGCGGGGCCCGAGCCTGTTGCCGGGGTTGGTGGCATCGGTGACGACGCCCGCCGTCGTCAGTTCCCGGACCACCCGCGCGCCGTCGGCCGCCGACGCCGGAGCCACGGAACAGGTAAGTGCCACAACCGCGGTCGACGCCAGAGCCACGGCGTGTGTCCGACGCGATGCACGCCGCCGCCGTAGCCCAGCGGTGGGTGGCCGGCCGATAAGGGTCTGACGATCATGCATCGGCACGGTTCTCCTCGTCCACGGGTCCGGTCGAGACGTCGGGCCCACCTATTCAGTAGACCGCACACCAACTGTAGTGAGTCGAATCACATCCCGAGGCGACACGGCGTCGTCCGTTCGAGTGAATACCCGACGGAAAGATGCGGTCCGCTCGACGGGCGAGCGGGGCCGGTCTGTGTTTTCGTTGACCGATGATCGTCACATATCTCGGCCACATCGTCCACATCGCCGGCGCGCCCGACGTCACCGGCGCACGCGAGGCCCTGGCGACGTTCCCCGACGGGGCGCTGATCGTCGACGACTCCGGGGTGATCACCTACTGTGGTCCCCGACAGGACGCGCCCGCCACGGGCACCGTCGTCGACCATCGTGGATCGTTCCTGCTGCCCGGATTCGTCGACACCCATATGCACTTTCCGCAGACGTATTCGCTCGATGCATACGGCGGTGGGCAACTCCTCGAATGGCTCGATACCTGCATCTTTCCCGCCGAGGCACGCCTGGCAGACCCCGTGTTCGCCGGGCGGATCGCCCGCGACTTCGTCGCCGCCCGCATCCGATCGGGCACCACAGCGGCGATGGTGTTCGGGTCGGCATTTCCCGACGCCCAGGACGCCCTGTTCACCGAGACCGAGCGCGCCGGGTTGCGACTGGTGAGCGGACGCGGCGTGCAGACCGTCGGACCGCCGTCGGCGGCGCCGCTGATGACCTCCGAGGAACGCGCCATCGAACTGTGCGCGGCCGAGATCGACCGCTGGCACGGCGACGACTCGTCGTTGCTGCAGGTGGCGGTCGTGCCCCGGTTCACGCTGTCGATGTCCACTCGCACACTGGCCGCTCTCGGCGAGCTGTACGACGACGTCCGCGGGCGCGGGGTGTTCATGCACTCGCACCTCAACGAGAACAATCGGCCGGGCACCGGCGAGATCGACGCCGTCAAATCACTGTTCTCGGTGAACTCGTACCTCGACACCTACGACGGGAGGTTCCTGCCCGGGTCGGCGGTCGGCGGATCGAGTCTGCTGGGACGTCGCACCATCATGGCGCACGCTGTGCACTGCACCGACACCGAACTGGCCCGGATGGCAGAGACCGGTACCTCGATCGCGCATTGTCCTGTGTCACAACAGTTTCTGGGATCGGGGACGATGCCGTGGCGGCGGACCGTCGCCGCCGGGGTGAACGTGGCCGCCGGTACCGATGTGGGCGCCGGGGACGAATGGCTGATCCCGCAGGTGCTCGGTTGCGCATTCAAGGTGCACCTGTCCGAACCCGGCGACGACGCCGTCGCCCTGCATCCGGCGGAACTGCTGTTCACCGGAACCCTCGCCGGGGCAAGGGCTCTCGATGCAGAATCCCGGTTCGGGAACTTCGACGCCGGCAAGGAGGCCGACTTCGTGGTGGTGGACCCCGCCCGCTGGGAACCACTGGAACTGTTGTTGTCCAATGGGATTCGTGCCGAGGATGACGAGATGGCCCGGGATCAGCTGCTGTTCGCGCTACTGCTGGGGATGCGGGAGCCGGCCATCACCGGAGTGTATGTGCGCGGCGCACGGGTCGTAGCACCATCGTAAACCGTTGGGAGCCTTGCGTCACCGGACCCTTCGAGACGCTGTCGGCTCGCAAGCTCGCGCGACAGCCCTCAGGGATCAAGATGTGTGGCCACCACCACAAGACAAATCACACAGAACAAGATGTGAGGCCACCACCACAAGACAAACCACACAAATCAAGATGTGAGGCCACCACAAGACAAACCACACAAATCAAGACGTGAGGCCACCACCAAAGGTCCGCACGGGTTCGGCCAGACATCTTGATCCCTGAGGCCGATGCGACGAAGGAGCGAGGGTCGCGAAGGGTCCGGTGAGATGAGACGCATGACGTGACCACCTCGACCTACGGAGAGACCTGTTTGCCGTCCCACTCGTGGTCGTGCATGAAGCCCTCGGCCAGGCCGACGTGGTACTTGAGGCAGTGCCGCAGGATGAACAGGTAGGCCACCGGGAGCATCAGTGCGGGCTTTCGGTCACCCGACAACCAGACCACGTCGCGCGAATGCCGGAAGTCGCGTACGAACTGACGGAAGCTACGTCCGTTCAATGACTTTCGTTTCCAGCCGTACATCAGCATGCCCAGCCCGATCATCTTGTCGGCATCCCGCTGCGGCGTGATCAATTCGGTGTTCTCCCCGAAGAACGCCCTGTCGACGCCGTCGGCCGGGGCGAACAGCATGATCCCACTGGTGGCACGTGGATTGCATTCGATGGTCAGCAGACCGATGTCGGGGTCGTCGTAGAAGTCGAAACCGATGTGCCCGGTGAACCCGATGTCGGCGACGAACTCGGTGATCCAGTCCAGAATCCCCGGATGATCAACCGATTCGAAACGCAGACAAGAGTTTCCGTCAATGGCATAACCGACCGGATAGGTGGCGTGCGCGAATACCTTGCCGTCCCGGCAGATCGAGTAGGTGCAGTAGCGGTCGCCCGACGCCCACTGCTGTGCGAGCCACGGATTGCCGTCCTCGAAGTCCAGCCACGACAGGTCATCACCGGGCCGCATCTTGTACACCTTCTGCGACCCACGCGAATACACCCGCTTGAGTGCGAACGGGGTGGTGAAGTCCAACGCGGCGACGTCGTCGGGTGAAGAGAGGGTGGCGTACTTGAGCCCCGGCATCCCCTTGTCGGCGAGCAATCGGGAGAACTCGGCCTTCTGATGCAATTGGTTCTCGGTGGTGAACGGCGACAGGAACAGTTCGCACGTGGGCGGGAACAGTCCCGCCATCATCGACAGGATGTCCGTCTCCTCGTGGATCGGGATGATCATGTCGACCTTCTCGTCGATCGCGATCTGCACGAGCCGGCGGCAGTAGGCGACCGGCTCGAACTTGGGCGAGGGCACCCGGATGAACTTCGACGTGGCGTGCGAAAAACGCGTTATTCCAATCGGAAGACTGTCCACTATCGTGACCCGATGTCCCGCCGCCGCCATCAGTCGGGCAAGGTTCAACGTGAGAAACGATCGGCCGAAGGTGATCAGTACGTGCTTACCATTCGACTCAGTCACGGCACCGAGTCTAAACCGAGCGCAGACCTGCCCTGCCTGCCCAGGGAATAACCGGCGCGATGAGATCGGTTACACACACTTGATGCGGAACCGGAGCGGAGGTCCGAGATGTTCGTGATCGGTGTGATCGCAGCCTGCCTGGCCGCGGTCGCCTACGGCATGTCGACGGTCCTGCGGGCACTCGGCGCCCGTCGCGTGGCGCAGGAAGCGCGTGAAGAGGGCAACGAGGCCGGTCAGACCAACGCCTCGGGCGGGCCCTCGATCCAGTCGACGATGTCGACGTTCGTCGACCCGTCGTTCATCCTGGGCACGATGATGGTGGTCATCGGCTTCGCCGGTGGCGCAGTCGCCGCCCGCTACCTGCCGCTGTTCCTGTCCCAGACCATAGTGTCGGCCAATCTGGTGGTCACGGCCCTGCTGAGCACCATCATGCTCAACATCGCGCTGCACACCCGCGACTGGATCGCCATCTGGCTGGTGGTGATGTCGCTGTGCATGCTCGGCTTCTCGTCGTCGCCGTATGCGGACACCTCCGACAGCGAGCGGTTCCACTGGGTGCTGTTCATCTCGACCGCGGTGCTGTGCGTCGTCGCGCTCGTCGGTGTGTACAAGGTGGGCAGGCATGGCGCGATCGTGGGCGGTGCGTGCGCGGGTCTGCTGTTCGGCATGATCGCGATCGCGGTCCGCGTGCTGCATGGTGTTGATCCGTTCGATCCGATCAAACTCCTCGAGGACCCGGCCGCGTGGACAATCGCCATCGCCGGGGCCACTGGCTTCTTCGTGCAGACCGTCGCTCTGCAACTCGGCGCCGTCAACGGGGTGACCGCCGTGTTGGTGGTCGGCGAGACCGCCGGGCCGAGTCTGGTGGGCGTGCTGTTCCTCGGCGACACCGCCAAGGCCGGTCTCGGTGGGCTGGCCATCGCCGGTTTCGTTGGCGCCTTCGTCGGGGCGGTGCTGGTGGCCTGGTACGGCTCGGGTGACCCAGACCACTTCGGGGAGGCACCGCCGATGAAGGGCGGCTGGCGGCGCGGCCGCGAGGACCTTCCCGGCCCCGAGGACCTCCGTGAGGATGCCGAAGATGCCGATCGTGTGCCGAGGGTGGACACGCGGGCCGCCGACGGACAAGACTGACCGGTATGAGCTCCGCGCGTACCGCGTACGAAACCCTCGAACCGTTCCACGTCCTGGCCTACTTCAATCCGGGACTGAAAACCGCACTGGACGCCACCGGACTGTCGGCCATCGCGTTCTACACCGGTGGCCGCGGCGCACCGCTGGGTGCCTGTGCGCCCTCGGTCGTGACCTCGACGTTCTACAACTTCAATCCGGCCCTCATCGAACCCGCGTGGCGCGACGCGGTGGGCGTGGGTCTGGACAGGGTGTCGGCCGCCCGGTACGCCATGCTCGACGACCAGTTGCGCACCATCCTCGGCGACACGCTCGATGACCCGGCGCTCGCCGAACTCGCCGACGCCTTCGAAGGCGCCGTCACCGGGCTGCCGCTGGGCGGGCGGGCGCTGGCGGCGGCGTGGGCGTCGAGCGAGGTGCCCGACGCCCCGCATCTGCGGCTCTGGCGACATGTGGCGGTGCTTCGGGAATGGCGCGGCGACAACCACATCGCCACGCTGATCACGCACGGCCTCGACGGCCTGGACGTGGTGACCTTCCACGAGGCCGACCTGCCCGACCCGACCGTCAGCCGCCGCATCATGGGTCGCGAGGCCATCAAGTTCACCCGCGGCTGGTCCGACGACGACTGGGAGTCCTCCGTCGACCGGCTCGTGGCAGCCGGTCTGGCCGAACGCACCGACGCCCCGAACAAGCTCGGAATCGCACACCGGCTCACCGCCGCCGGCGCCGCCACCTACGACGACATCGAGGCCGAAACCGATGCCCTCGGCGAAACCGTTTGGTCATCAACAGAATTGACCGATGCGGTCACCCGCATGCGACCGTACGTCAAAACCATTCTCGACGCCGGAGTGCTGCCGGGCACGCGTAAGAAATAGTCAGGTTCAGCCGTCTCTGTCCGGGGAGGATGCGTTGGCCCAGAAGCGTTTCGGGATGCGGCCGGCGCGGTGGGCGTGGCGGCCGGCGATCACGGCGTGACGCATCGCCGTCGCCATTGTGACCGGATCGTCGGCACGGGTCACCGCGGAGGCCAGAAGGACGGCGTCGCAACCCAATTCCATGGCGAGGGCAGCGTCGGAGGCGGTGCCGACACCGGCGTCGAGCACCACCGGGACGTTCGCGGTGGAGACGATCATCTCGATATTGTGCGGGTTGATTATGCCCAGGCCGGTGCCGATGGGTGAGCCGAGCGGCATCACCGCGGCCACCCCGACGTCCTGTAGCCTGCGGGCGAGGATCGGGTCATCGTTGGTGTAGGCGAGGACCACGAACCCGTCGGCGACGAGAACCTGTGCGGCGTCCAGCAATTCAACCGGATCGGGCAGGAGGGTCTTGTCGTCGGCGATCACTTCCAGTTTGACCCAGTCGGTACCGAGCGCCTCCCGTGCGAGCCGGGCGGTGAGCACGGCCTCGGCCCTACTGTGGCAGCCTGCGGTGTTGGGCAGGAGCGCGATGCCGAGGCGGTCGAGCAAGTCGACCATCCCGGTACCCGACCCCGGACTGACGCGGCGCAGTGCGACGGTGGTGAGCTCAGTTCCGGAGGCGAGCAAAGCCTGTTCCAGCACAGCATGATTGGCCGCACCCCCGGTCCCCATGATGAGCCGTGACCCGAATTCTCGGCCGGCGATCCGCAGTACATCGGCACCGGCACCGGTCACCTCAGCCACCCTGCACCGCCGTCAGGACCTCCACCTCGGCGCCGTCGATGAGCGGGCTGCTCCAATCGCGGCGCGAGACCACCTCGCCGTCGACGGCCACCGCAATCCCACGTTCGGGAAAACCCAACGCCCCCAACATATCGGTGACACAGCATCTGTCGGGCAGCACCGCCCTGTCGCCGTTCACTGTGATGACCATCAGTTCGCTCCGGTTTCGTCAAGAATCTCGACAACACGATGAGAGGTCCACGGCGCCAACACGATACCGTTGCGCCCGTGGCCGCAGGCGAGGATCACCCGATCGTCGACGGCCCGCACCACCGGCAGACCGTCGGCGGTGCACGGCCGAAAGCCGACTCCCGCCTCGGCGAGATCGTAGGTGCCCAGACCCGGCATCACCTCAAGTGCATCGGCCAGCAGATCGGCCACCCCCGACACCCGCGGCGCCATGTCCGAAGCATCGATCGGTTCGTATTGCGTTGCACCGACCACGATTCCGGCCCGGCGCGGCACCAAGTACACCATCCTGTCGCCGACCCGGGCACGCACCACATGCCGGGGTCCGGGCACCGACCACGCGTTGGCCGACAGCCGCAGGATCTCCCCCTTCGCGGGGTACAGATCAATTCCGCCAACAAGTTTCGACGATCCCAGACCCGCGGTCACCAAGATCCGGTCGCCGGGCAGATCGGTGAGCGAATCGACGCGGTGCGCCCGCACCATTCCACCGGCCGCCACCAGCCGGGTTTCCAGCGCCGCCAACAATGCCCGGTTGTCCACTGCGCCTTCCCCCGACGCCAGGAATCCACCGATGGCACGCGGCCCCAAAGACGGTTCCAGTTCCCGGATCTCGCGCCCGGTCACCTGCCGCAACCCTGATTGTGTCGTCACCGACTCGTCGACCGCTTTCGACCACACGAACCGGGCGAGTTGCGTCAGGAACGCCACATCCGCGGCCGTCACCCCGACGAACAGCGAATCGTCGGCGGAAACGATCGCCGGATCATCGAGCCGGGCCAGCAGCGTCGGCCAGCGGCGCACCGAATCGGCGGTGATCTCCAGCAGCGCATCCTCGCCCGGATGACCCTCACCCAGCGAACCGAGCATCCCACCGGCCACGTCGGCGGCTCGTGGGGTGCCAGGGTCGGTCAGCACAGTGACCCGCCACCCGGCATCGGCGGCGGCCAGCCCGCAGCACAGCCCGATCACCCCCGCACCGACAACCGTCAGTGTCCGAGGACGATCCGCACCCACGTGCGTCACAGCAACCTCCCTTCGCCGGCATGACCCGGATCAGGTGTGACGGTCTGCGGGGGCGACCCGCACTCTCAGCCCGGCGATCCCGCGGACTCCCGTGTTTCCTTCCGTCCAGGGTAGAGAACACGATCGGCACACATACACGGGCCACCGGAACCGGCCGCCCCGGTTTCGGGAGTACCGGTTCGGGAGTACCAGGTTCGGGAGCACCGGGCGCGGGAGTACCGTCGGGGCCATGCGCTACCAACCTCTCGGTACCAGCGGCCTGGTCGTGTCATCGGTCGGCGTGGGCTGCAACGCCTTCGGCAAACGCATCGACCAGACGGCCACCACAGCGGTCATCGACGCCGCCGTCGACGCCGGGATCAACTTCTTCGACACAGCCGACAGCTACGGCTCCGGCGTCAGCGAACAGATGCTCGGCAAGGCGCTCGGCACCCGGCGCGATCAGGTCGTGATCGCCACCAAGTTCGGGATGGACACCGGCGGCCTGTACGGGGAGGACTTCGGGGTGCGCGGCAGCCGCGGCTACATCGCCAAGGCCGTCGAGGGCAGCCTGCGCAGGCTCGGCACCGACTACATCGACCTCTATCAGCTGCACACCCCCGACCGGGTGACGCCGCTGGAAGAAACCCTCGACGCACTCGCCGATCTGGTCACCGCCGGCAAGGTCCGGTACATCGGGTCGTCGAACATGACCGCGTGGGAGGTGGTGAACGCCGACTGGCTCGCCGAATCGCTCGGCGCACCGCACTTCATCACCGCGCAGAACGAATACTCGCTGTACAACCGCAGTGCCGAGGCCGAACTCGTGCCCGCTCTCGAAACGTTCGGCATCAGCCTGCTGCCGTACTTCCCGCTCGCCTACGGCCTGCTCACCGGCAAGTACAAGCGCGATCAGGCACCGGCCGAGGGTACCCGGCTGGCCACCGAGACCTTCCGCTACGACGGCGCCGACTTCGACATCGTCGACGGTCTGCAGAAGTTCGCCGACGACCGCGGCATCCCCCTGCTCGACGTCGCGATCGGCGGCCTACTGGCCCAGCCTGCCGTCGGATCGGTGATCTCCGGGGCCACCCGCCCCGAGCAGATCAACGCCAATGTGCATGCGGCACAGTGGGATCCGAGCGCCGAAGAACTGGCCGAACTCGACGACATCGTCACGCCCGGAACGGGCAAGGGCTACACCACCTACGCCTCGTGACCACCCATATGCACAACAGGCCGGCCCGTCACATCCATGACCGGCTCGCCTGCGCCCGCCTGTACCTGTGTACCGACGCCCGCCGCGAACTCGGCGACCTCGACGAGTTCGTCGCCAAAGCAGTCGCCGGCGGTGTCGACATCGTGCAGCTGCGGGACAAGGGATCGGCCGGTGAGAAACAATTCGGTGCCCTCGAAGCGGCCGAGGAACTCGCGATCCTCGCCCGGCTACGCGAGATCACCCACGCCGGCGGGGCGTTGCTGTCGGTCAACGACCGTGCCGACCTCGCCCGATTGTCGGGTGCCGACGTCCTGCACGTCGGGCAGGGCGATCTGACCCCGGCGCAGGCCCGCGAGATCGTCGGCGAGGAGATGATCATCGGGCAGTCCACCCACGACGCCACCCAGGCGGCCGCCGCGGCAGCCGACCGGGACGTCGACTACTTCTGCGTCGGACCGTGCTGGCCCACACCCACCAAACCCGGCCGTACCGCGCCCGGCCTGGGCCTCGTTCGCGAGGTCGCCGCCAGTGTGCCCGGCAAGCCGTGGTTCGCGATCGGCGGTATCGACGCCCGGCGGCTGCCCGAGGTGGCCGCGGCCGGGGCCGGGCGCATCGTCGTCGTGCGCGCCATCACCGCGGCCGACGATCCCGGGGCCGCCGCCCGTGCCCTCACCGTAGGCATCACCGCAGTGGGCATCACCGGAACCGACATCACCCCAGGTCACTGACCTGAGTGTGAAACGGTTCACACTTTCGCGGCGTGAGGGTGTACCCTCGACCCCGTGCTCAAAGCAGGTCCGCTTCTTCTCGTAGCCCGCCGCAGCGGGGTCTGATCTCGACCGACCCCCCGCTGCGGGTCGGCTTGCGTGCCTTAGTCGGTCAACTTCAGTTCGACCGAAATGAGCAGATTCGATGTTTACCGTTCATCCCGCCCAGACATGCTCGGCACGTAACCCCGGTCGGCACACCCTGCCCTCCGGGATCCGTGAGGAGGCATCCACCATGACCTGGGAAGACTTCACCGACAGGTACTCCGGCGACGGCCGCATCCGGCTGGCCGCGTTTCACACCAAGCCCGCCGGCCACGACATGATCGACTGCCAGGCCACCCTCGCGGTCGCCGACGACCTGCTGTCACTGCACGCCACCGCCACCGGCCCCGTCGGCGCGATGACGTCGATCCTGCACGACATCGGCGCCCCCGTCGCCATCGTCGCGCTACGCCAGCGCCGCACCGACAACGCGTTCGCCACCTACCTGCTGTGTGAACACAACGGCACCCAGCGCTGGGCGTACGGCACCGGCACCACCGGCGACGACGCCAACGTCAACGCCCTGGTCGCAGGCGCCAACCGATTGCATGGTTGATGTCGTCAATTGAGAGCCGATTCTCACCGGACCCAACGCGTCCCTCCCTCCTTCGTCGCTTTGGCCTCAGGGATCAAGAAGGTGCTTGTGTCGAAGGTGTGTCGGGGACACGTCTTGATCCCTGAGGCCGTTGCGACGAAGGAGCGAGGGTCGCGAAGGGTCCGGTGAGAATCGGCGCCTGACGTCACCACCTCCGAGCGGCAGTCACGACTGTTGCCGGGCGGCCGTCGTCAGGTGGTCTTTCAGCCGGGGCCAGCTGCGTCCGAAGGCGGGGTGCAGGGGCATGTGCTCGACATCGGTGATATCGACCCACCGCAGTTCGGTGGACTCGCCGTTGGCGACGGTCCGGACCGGCTCGTCGACCTCCGCGATCACCGTCGTGTAGGTCCAGCCGCTGGGGGCGTTGTGGGTGACGAACGCCGACAGCACCCGCAGTTCGTGGCCGCCGATCCCGGCCTCCTCGTCGGCCTCGCGGATCGCGGTGTCGATGGCACTCTCGTGCGAGTCACGGGCCCCGCCCGGCAGCGCCCACGTGCCGCCCTGATGCGACCATGCGGCCCGGTGCTGCAACAGTACGCCGGTCACGCCGTCCGGTAGCGGTGCCAGCAGCAGCAACCCGGCCGCGCCGTGCACACCCCAGTACCGTGAGCCGTCGGGATCGAGAACCCATCCGTCACCGTCGCCGCGCACATCGCCTCCTAATCGTCCCCGCTGACCGTCCCCCGCCAACCTGTCCCCACCGACTCACCTTCCGGGCTGTCGTCTTTTCAACCGTATGTGAGATAGGTCTGGTGAGCCAGCCTCCAAACCGGGTTGAGCGAGACTAGGGTGGAGAATGCACAGTCCCACGCTCGGGTAGGAGGCCTACGGTGACCGGCCACGCATCTCCCGTGCGCAGCGCCGTCACCCGCGCAGGTCGGGCCGGGCGCTCGGCGAGCGGGCTCGCGTTGCCCCCGCTGCGGCAAGCCCTCGCCGACCGCCGCGAGCTGTCCGAAACCCGCCCCCGCACCCAGCCGCCGATCGCCGCTTTGCGTCACTACGCGCGCACCTCGCCGGGCAGACTGGTCGCGATTATGATCGTGCTGTCGCTGGCGCTGCTGCTCACCGGCTGGTATTCGGCGAGCGTTCTCGACGACCGCACCAGCACCTTACGGGCGATGGTCGACCGCACCGAACCGCTCGCCGAATCCGCCCAGGTGCTCTACAGCTCCCTGTCGATCGCCGACGCGTCGGCCAACGGGGCGTTCCTGTCCGGCGGCCTGGAGTCGCCCACGCTGCGCACCCGCTACGCCGACGCCATCGCCACGGCCACGACCTCGCTGATCACCGCGGCGGGCAGCCTGATGGACGAGGCCGAGGCGGACTCGGCCAAGGAGTTCACCGAAACCCGCCAGGACGTGGAGTCCCTGGCCAAGAACATCCCCGTCTACACCGGGCTGGTGGAGACTGCGCGCACCAACAACCGGCTCGGCAATCCTGTCGGGTCCGCGTACCTGGGTGTGGCGTCGACTCTCATGCAGAAGACGATCCTCCCGGCCGCCCAGCGCGTCTACGACCGCCGATCCGCCGCCATCTCCGACCCGCAGCAGACCCTGTCGACACCGCCGTGGGGGGTGTACGCGGCGCTCGCCGTGACCATCGTGGCTCTGGTGGCCACCTCCCGGTATCTGGCCCGGCGGACCCGTCGCCGATTCAATGTGGGCATCCTCGCCGCACTGACGGCCATCGTCGTCGGGTCGATGTGGTTGCTCGCCTCGGGGCTGACATCGGTGGCCATCACCCACAGCGCCCGCGAGAACGGCGCCGACCCGCTACGCGATCTGACGTCGGCACGCATCGCGACCCAGCAGGCCCGGTCGGCCGAGACGCTGTCATTCGTACAGCGCGGCGACACGGAAGGTCTCAGAGAGACGTTCAATCTGGCCACGCTGCAGATCCGACACACCCTCACCACGCTGCAAAACGACCACCACGACGTCGCCGCGGTCACACCCAGTCAACTCGGTGCCACCCTCGACCTGCTGGCCCAGTGGATCGCCGCCGACAACGACGCACGCACGGCGATCGAAAGCGGCGACTTCTCGAAAGCGCAGAAGATCATCGGCACCGGCACGTCGGCCAAGCGGTACGCAGCACTCGACGCCGACCTCGTCAAAGGCATCACCGCCACCCGCGAATCGTTCCGCACCGACATCAACACCGCGCAGCGCGTCATCGGTTACACGGGAACGGGAATGCTCGTCATCGCCTGCTTCGCCACACTGGCCGTCATCGGCGGGTTGGTTCCCCGGATCCGGGAGTACCGATGACGGCGCGCAGGCCGGCCGCGACGATTCTGGCGGCAATGGTGCTGGCCGCTCTCACCATGACCGGGTGCACCGAGTTCCCCGCCCCCGACTCGCCGCCGCCGAGTGCCACCGCCGACATACCCACTCCTCCCGGTGCCATCCCGCAGACCACGGTCGAGCCCGTCCCCGACGCCGGTGACTGCGACGCCCTGACGAGTCTGCGACCCGGCCAGTTGCCCACACCCCGGCGCATGCCCGCCCGCAGCACGATGGCCGCCATCTTCTCGCGCGGCCGACTCATCGTCGGCCTCGACATCGGCAGCAATCTGTTCAGTTTCCGCGACACCATCACCGGCGACATCAAAGGATTCGACGTCGACATCGCCCGGGCGATCGCCCGCGCCGTCTTCGGCGATCCCAACCAGATCGAGTTCCGGGTACTCACCTCCGGCGACCGGATAAAGTACCTCCAGAAGGGCGACGTGGACGTGGTGGTCAAGACCATGTCGATCACTTGCGACCGCCGCCAGGCGGTGTCGTTCTCTGCGCCCTATTACGTTGCCGCCCAACGTATTTTGGCCCAACGCAATAGCGGGATCGCCGACGCCGGCGACCTGGCCGGCAAACGGGTGTGCGCGGCACGCGGAGTGACGTCCATCGGCAGGCTCCAGTCGATCGTGCCCACCGCCCACATCACCACCACCAGTACCTGGGCCGACTGCCTGGTGATGCTCCAGCAGGGACAGGTCGACGCGGTGAGCACCGACGACGCGATCCTCGCCGGGCTGGCCGAACAGGATCCGTGGGTCCGGGTCATCGGGCCGAGTCTCGGCGAGGAGAACTATGCGGTGGGTATCGCGAAAGGTCACGATGACCTGGTCCGGTTCGTCAACGGCGTCCTCGACGACGTGCGCACCTCAGGACAATGGCAGCAGATGTACAACCGCTGGTTGTCGATCCTGGGCCCCGGCTCTCCACCCATACCCCGATACCAGGACTGAGCGCGAACAATGACCGGCTCACCCACACCGGCGCACTCCACAGGCGATTCCCCACTCGACGGGGACCGCACCACCGAACCCGGCCACATGACCGCCGACCAGGTGCATTCCGGTGATCTCGACGAGACGGATTTCGACGAGAGCGACCACACCGAGGCCGTCGCGTTCGACCCGTTCGCCGACGACGAGGCGGACGAAACCGACGGCACCCAGGCCGTGACATTCAACCCGTTCGCCGACGACGAGGCCGACCAGACCGACGGCACCCAGGCCACCGCATTCGACCCGTTCGCCGACGAGGCGGACGAGACGAACGGCACCCAGGCAGCCGCGTTCGACCCGTTCGCCGACGACACCGACGAGGTTCCCCGCAGACCACCGCCCGGGCCCGGACCGGTCACCGACTACACCACCGGCAGCACCGGGCCCGTGTCGACCGAACCCATCGGCACCGGCTCGAAACTGCGCCTGATCCCGCAGAATCATCTGGGAGTGCACGACCGGCGCCTGGGTAGCGGACTGGTGGACCTGCCCACGATCCACGACATCGACCCCGCCGACGCAGTCCTCACCGGGGCCGTCATCCCGGAGGGCAAACGCCGGTGCTGGCGTTGCGGCAGGCCCGTCGGCCGCAACGACGGCGAACATTCCGGCCCGATGACCGGTGACTGCCCGAAGTGCGGTGCGCACTATTCGTTCGTTCCGGGCCTTGACCCCGGCACACTGGTCGCCGACCAGTACGAGATCGCGGGCGCGATCGCTCACGGCGGCATGGGCTGGCTGTATCTGGCCACCGACCACAATGTGTCCGACCGGCCCGTTGTCCTCAAAGGACTGCTCAATTCCTCCGATTCGGAGGCGCAGCAGGTGGCGCTCGCCGAACGGCAGTTCCTGGCTTCGGTGAATCATCCGGGCATCGTCAAGATCTACAACTTCGTCGAGCATCCCGACCAGTTCGGCCAGCACATCGGCTACATCGTCATGGAGTACGTCGGTGGCCAGACGCTCAAACAGCTTATGGCGGCGCAGAAGTCGGACCTCGACAGCGACAATCGCCTACTGACCATCGAGCAGGCGATGGCGTACATGCTCGAGGTGCTGCCGGCCGTGGGCTATCTGCACTCGGTGGGCCTGGTGTACAACGACGTCAAACCCGAGAACATCATGGTCACCAGCGACGACGTCAAGCTGATCGACCTCGGTGCGGTGTCGGCGATCAACGGTTACGGACATCTGTACGGCACACCGGGATTCCAGGCGCCGGAGATCGTGCGGACCGGTCCGCAGGTGGCCACCGACATCTACAGCATCGGCCGCACCCTCGCCGCACTCACATTGCCGATGCGCCGCAAGAACGGCCGATACCTCGACGGCCTGCCGAGCCCCGAGGACGCCCCGGTCCTGGCCGACAATCCGTCGTATCAGCTTCTGCTGCAACGTGCTACGTCATCCGACCCCGACGAGAGGTTCGTCTCCGCGGAGGAGATGAGCACACAGGTGCTCAACGTGCTGCGCGAGGTGGTGGCCGTGCACACGGGGGTGCCGCGGCCGTCGTTGTCGACGGTGTTCAGCCCGCCGCGCACCACTTTCGGCACCGAACTGCTGCTCGGTCCGGTCGACGGATTCTTCGACCCCGACAAGGCGGCGTTCTACGATCCGCTCGACATCGCGCACGCGCTCCCGGTCCCACTGGTCAGCCCTGCCGATCCGGCCGCCGGCATGCTCACCTCCGCGGCCCTGTCCTCGCCACGGCAAACCCTCGATTCGATCAAAGTGGCTCGTGCCGACGGATTTTCAGCGGTCTTCGGAACCCCTTCGGCCGATCCGCACCCGTCGCTGGAGATCGATCTGGTGGAGGCGCGCGCCCATCTCGAACTCGACAACGTCGACACCGCCATGGAGTTGCTGCGCAACATCACCGTTCACCACGGCGACTCGTGGCGGGTGCGCTGGTACATGGGTCTGTGCGCGTTGCGCAATGGCGAACCGGAGATCGCCTATGAGCGTTTCGATGATGTGCTGCAAGCGATGCCGGGTGAGATCGCACCGAAGATCGCCGTCGCGGGCACAGCGGAGTTGATCGGCCGGTGGCTCGCGGACGAACGCCTGGCGAGCCAACGACGCATCACCGAGTGGACCACGATCGCCGCCCACCATTATCACGACCTGTGGTGGACCAACCACACGATCATCACCGCCGCGTTCGGCCTGGCGCGGCTGAACACGGCCTCCGGCCGGATCGCCGAGGCTCTCGAACCTCTCGACGAAGTCCCTTCCACCAGCAGGCATTACAACACCGCGCGGGCCACGGCCGTACTGATCCTGGTGCACGGCCGCAAGACCGAGGACATCACCCGCGAGGAGATCACCGAAGCCGCCGCCCGGCTCGAACAGATCCCCGAGACCGAACCCCGCAAAGCCCGGCTGGCCCTCATCGTTCTCGGGACAGCCCTGGGATGGATTGCGGCACAGGATGATCCACCCACCGACCCGAAGGTGAAGTTCCTCGGCTACCCGTTCACCGAACTCGGTGTGCGACGCGGTACCGAGAGCTCCCTTCGCGCCCTGGCCCGGCAGACCCGCTCCAACCGCGACCACCGATTCATACTGGTCGACCTCGCCAACTACGTGCGCCCGGCCACTCTCTTCTGATCGCCCCGCCGGTTTCGAGGTGTGACGACGTCAGGAGTCGGCGACGACCTGGGCGGCCTGGCGGGCGATGGCGAGTTCTTCATTGGTGGGGACCACCAGCACGTCAACAGCACTGCCGTCGGTGGAGATCCGGCGGGTTTCCTTGGAGCGCACGGAATTTCGCTCCGGATCGAGGATGATGCCGAAGTTTTCCAGATCGGTGAGGGTGTCGGCGCGCAGGCCGGCGGCGTTCTCGCCGACACCGGCGGTGAAGCAGATCGCATCGAGTCGGCCGAGGTCGAGCAGGTAGGCACCGAGGTAGTGCCGCAACCGGTGTACGTACACGTCGTAGGCCAGCTTCGCCGAATGATCACCCTGCTCGATGAGCGCGGTGACGGATCGGAAATCGCTTTCGCCGCACAGCCCTTTGAGGCCGGACTGTTTGTTGAGCAGGGTGTCGATCTGATCGGCGGACAGTTTGGCCACCCTGTGCAGGTGCATCACGACGCCGGGATCGATGTCGCCGCTGCGGGTTCCCATGACCAGCCCCTGCAGCGGGGTCATCCCCATCGACGTGTCGATCGGCTGCCCGCCGCGGATCGCCGATGCCGACGCCCCGTTACCCAGGTGCAGCACGATCTGATTGAGCTCGGAAAGGGGTTTGCCGAGAAACTCGGCAGCCTTGCCCGACACGTACTCGTGACTGGTGCCGTGAAAACCGTAGCGGCGGATGGCATGCAGGCTGGCCACACCGCGGTCGAGGGCATAGGTGGCCGCCGCATCGGGCAGGCCGTGAAAGAACGCGGTGTCGAACACGGCGACCGCCGGGACATCGGGCAGCAACTGGCCGGCGGCCCGTATGCCGATCAGGTTGGCCGGATTATGCAGTGGCGCAAGGCCGGCGATACGTTCGATCTCGCTCATAACGTGTTCGTCGATCAGCGTGGGCAGGAAGAAAGTACGCCCGCCGTGCACCACCCGGTGCCCGACGGCACGCAAACCCGCTGTGTCCAGGTCGATCCCGCCCTCGGCGAACAGTTCGGCGACCCGCTCGAACGCCGTCCTGTGGTCGGGCAGTTCGATCTCTTCGGTGAGTTCGGCACCGTTCTGTTCGTGCGTGATCGACGATCCCAGATCACCGATCCGCTCGCACAGTCCTTCGGCGCTGACCACCTCCGTGTCGGGGTGTATCAGTTGGTACTTCAGCGACGACGAGCCCGCGTTGAGGACCAGCACCGAACCCGCAATACTCATGTGGCATCACCTTTTTCGCACGCCTGGGCCTGGATGGCGGTGATCGCGACGGTGTTGACGATGTCGGACACGAGCGCACCGCGCGACAGGTCGTTGATGGGCTTGTTGAGGCCCTGCAACACCGGGCCGATCGCCACCGCGCCGGCGCTGCGCTGCACCGCCTTGTAGGTGTTGTTGCCGGTATTGAGGTCGGGGAAGATCAGCACCGTCGCCTGCCCGGCAACCGGCGAGTCGGGCATCTTGGTGGCCGCCACAGACGGTTCGACCGCGGCGTCGTACTGAATAGGGCCCTCCACCAACAGATCCGGGCGTCGTTCGCGTACGAGCCCGGTGGCCACCCGCACTTTGTCGACGTCGGCACCCGACCCGGACTGACCGGTCGAATACGACAGCATTGCCACCCGCGGCGTGATGCCGAACGCCGCCGCAGTCTCCGACGACGAGATGGCGATGTCGGCGAGTTGTCGGTCGGTGGGATCGGGCACCACCGCGCAGTCACCGAACGCGAGAACCTGGTCGGCCAGGCACATGAAGAACACGCTCGAGACCGTCGACACGCCCGGTTTGGTCTTGATGATCTCGAACGACGGCCGGATGGTGTGCGCCGTGGTGTGCGCGGCCCCCGACACCATGCCGTCGGCCTTGCCGAGGTGCACCATCATCGTGCCGAAATACGAGACGTCCCGGACGATGTCGCGGGCCGCCTCCTCGTCGATGCCCTTGTGCTTGCGGAGTTGGTGATAGGCGTCGGCGAACTCGTCGACCAGTTCGGAATCGAGCGGATTGATGATGTCGATGCCGTCGAAGTCGATACCGAGTTCGTCGGCGCGGGCCCGAACCAGCACCGGGTCGCCGAGCACCGTCAATCGAGCAACGTTACGGCGCACCAGGATTCCCGCCGCCCGCAGGATCCTGTCGTCGTTGCCCTCGGGTAGGACGATGTGGCGCCTGTCCGCTCTGGCCCGCGCGAGCAGTTCGTACTCGAACATCTGCGGGGTCACCACCTCGGTGAGCGGCACGTCCAGTGGTTTCATCAATTCGGCCGCGTCGATGTGCTTTTCCATCATCGCGATCGCGGCCTCGATCTTGCGGGCCGAGAACCTGCTCACCTGGCCGCGGGTGTGCGCGGAGGTGCGGGCGGTCTCGTAGGTGCCCTGCTCACACGCGATGATGGGCAGTGTGGCCCGCATGCCTTTGACGAGGCTGTCGATCATCGGGTGCGGTCGCAGACCACCGTTGAGAATGATTCCGGTCAGCCTCGGAAAGCCATGCGCCACATTGGCATTGACCAGAGCGAGGAGGACGTCGGATCTGTCGGCCGGGGTGATGACGACGGTGGAGTCGGTGATGCGTTCGAGAATATGCTCGACGGTCATGCCGCCGACCATCACCCGTAGCGCCTCCCTGTCGAGGAGTTCGGGGTCGCCGCTGTACAGTTCGGCCCCGAGCGCGGCCTGCAGCTCACCCATGGTGGGCGCCACCAGGATTGGGTCCTCGGGCAGTGCCCACGACTGCACACCGGTGGTGGCCAGCTCGGCGGTGATCTCCTTCAACCGCGCCGGATCGCACCTGTTGGCGATGAGCACCGCGGTGGATGCGTGTGCGGCGGCGATCTCGCCGACGAGCACTTCGGCGTGTGCGCGCAGTTCGGCCGGAGTCTGGTCGACCGCCCGCAGTGCCAGGACCACCGGCGCCGAGAGATTGGCCGCGACACGGGCATTGAACGACAGCTCCGACGGATTGCCGATACCGGTGTAGTCCGAGCCGACGATAACCACGGCGTCACAACGCTCCTCGACGGCGTGGAACCGGGCGACGATCTCGGCGATCGCGGCATCGGGGTCGGCGTGCACGTCGTCGTAGGTGACGCCGAGACAGTCGTCGTAGTCGAGGTCGGCGGAGAGGTGCTCCATCATCAGTTCGAGGATGCGGTCACGCTCGCCGTTTGCCGCGGCACGCGAGATGGGCCGGAACACTCCGACCCGGCCGCTGGTCGCGATCAGCAGGGCCAGCAGGCCGAGCGCGATCGCCGATTTGCCGGTATCGCCTTCGGCCGATGCCACATAGATGTTTCTGCACGAAGGCGCCGATTCAGGCGTCGCCGACTGTCCCATGCGCTAAACCCTAACCCTCCGGACCACATCGCGTGATCCGAGTCTCCCGGGGCTACACGGTGAGGTTGCGCAGGCGGGGTTCGAGGTCGCGGGCGAAGTTGTCGAGGAAGCGGCGCTGGTCGTGACCGGGGGCGTGGAACACGAGGTGGTTCAGGCCCGCGTCGGTGTAGAACTTGACCTTCTCGACGGCCTCGTCGGGATCGGAGGCGACGATCCAGCGTTTGGCGACCTGCTCGATGGGCAGTTCGTCGGCCAGGCGTTCCATTTCGGTGGAGCTGTTGACGCTGTGCTTCTGTTCCGGAGTGAGCGAGAGTGGCGCCCAGAATCGCGTATTCTCCAGTGCTAGTTGCGGGTCGGGATCGTAGGAGATTTTGATCTCGATCATCCGGTCGATGTCGTCGGAATTGCGACCCACCTTCTCGGCACCCTCCTTGACGGCGGGGATGAGCTTCTCGGTGTACAGTTCGGCCCCCTTGCCGGACGTGCAGATGAAACCGTCACCGGCCCGGCCCGCATAGCGCGCGACGACCGGCCCGCCCGCGGCCACGTACACGGGGACGGGCTGCTCGGGGATGTCGTACATGTAGGCGCCCTGCGTCTTGTAGTACTCGCCGTCGAAGTTCACCTCGTCGCCGGTCCACAGCTGACGCATCAGCGCGATGGACTCGCGCAGCCGGGCGAAACGCTCCTTGAACTCGGGCCATTCACCCTGGAAACCGGTGGCGTACTCGTTGAGCGCCTCGCCGGTGCCGACACCGAGCATGATGCGTCCGGGATACAGGCAGGCCATCGTCGCGAAGGCCTGAGCGATGACAGCCGGGTTGTAGCGGAAGGTAGGGGTCATCACCGACGTGCCGATCTGCACGCGCTGCGTGCGCTCGCCGACCGCGGCCATCCAGGCCAGGGAGAACGGGGCGTGACCGCCATTGTGCCGCCACGGCTGGAAGTGGTCGCTGACCGCCACGGAATCCATGCCGGCCTGCTCGGCCGCAACCGCGATCTCGACGAGTTCACGTGGGTCGAACTGTTCGGCCGATGCCTTGAAGCCGAGCTTGAGTTGTTGCGCCATCTGCTTGTCCTTCACTCCGGTCCCGCCGCTGCACAGGTCTGCCCGCACACCGGCCAAACGCCCGAGCGAGCACTCGCTCACCAACGTACCCGGCGATCGTCGCGGGCTGTCACCCGGATCACACCGGCGGGCCTGTGGATAGCGCCGTTGCGGGCTCCGGGCGAAACCCACTACCGTCGAACGGGTATTCGACAACCCGGGACGGCATCCCGGGTCCACTGGCATCCCCGGTTCACCGGTATCCCGGTTCAGATGAAGGAGTCGCCCATGAACGCCCTGTCCCTCGCCGACGATGGAGCCCTGCGCTGCTCGTGGGCCGCTCGCGAACCGGAGACCGCCTATCACGACACCGAGTGGGGGTTCCCGGTGGCCGACGACACCCGACTGTTCGAGAAGATCTGCCTCGAAGGGTTCCAGTCCGGCCTGTCCTGGCGCACCATCCTGCTCAAACGGGACAACTTCCGCACGGCATTCGCCGGATTCGATATCCCGACCGTCGCAGGTTTCGGCGAGCGCGACGTCGAGCGGCTGCTCGGCGATGCCGGTATCGTCCGGCATCGCGGCAAGATCAACGCCGCCATCAACAATGCCGCCCGCGCCCTCGAACTCATCGACGAGGCCGGATCTCTCGCCACCTTCGTCTGGCAGTTCGAACCGGAGAACGCCGACAGGACTGCGGCAGAACCTGTTTCGACCTCACCGGAGTCTGTGGCATTGTCCAAGGCGCTCAAGAAGCGTGGCTGGAAGTTCGTCGGACCGACCACCATGTACGCGTTCATGCAGTCGATGGGGGTGGTCAACGATCACTCGGCGGGTTGCCTCACCTATGAGCCCGTCGTTCTCGCCCGTGAGCAGTTCACGCGTCCGGAGCTGCCGCGACAGCGCTGAGCCGGTGTTACCGTTGAGCGCACCATGACTTCCCGATCGACCGAGTGGCTCATCGAATTCACCGTCGCACAAGCTGATCCGGGCACGGTGGCCACGTTCGTACGGCGAACGGCCGATGGGATCAGGAAGCGCACCGGGCCGTTGCCCGACGATGTGCAGGCGACGATCGCTCCCGCTATCGAAGAGCACTGGCGGGCGTTCCTGAGCGAAGTGACCACGACCGACCAGGGCGTCACCGAATTGGTACCCGCCGCACACCGTCTCGCGGTGCTGCTGGCCACTCACCATCTCGATCTGTCGATGCTGCTGAGGATCTATCAGGCGGCGCAGACCGCGTCGTGGGACTTCGCGGTGGCCGTGGTGAAGGGCGCACCCGCCGACCTGGACCGCACCCGACTACTGATCTGGTTCTGGACCAAGGCATCTCGCTGGTTCACCGCGTCGATCGAGCTGTCGGTGGCGGTGTATCAGGAGGAGTTCAACCGGATCCGGCAACGCGGCGACACCCGGCGACACGAACTGGTGGCCGGCGTCCTGGCAGGCAATGAGATCAGCGCCGCGGAACTGTCCGCCGAACTCGGCGGCTACCGGGTGAGCGGAGTGCGGCATGTCGCGGTGATCGCACACGCCCTCACCGCCGATGTCATCGAACAGCTCGAGCCCACGGTCACCGCGTTGTCGGCCGCCTTGCGGGGTGCCGGGATGACCGTGGTGCGGCCCGGCGGGCGTGAACTGTGGGGCTGGATCGCGGCACCCGCGGTGGGGGTGGCCGATCTCGACGCCGCGGCAACCGACATCGACGCGTCGCAGGTCCGGCTGACCGTAGGTGGGCCGGCCGCCGGACTGGCCGGTTTCATCGCCGCCCACCGGGATGCGCTGATGGCGCAGCGGGTGGCGTTGTCGCCGGTTCGCGAGGTCGCTGTCACGGAATATTCCCAGGTCGCGGCGCTGACACTGCTGGCGCTCGACCACGAGTCGGCAGCCCGCTTCGCCCGCGACACCTTGGGCCCGCTCGCGGATTCCGACCAACGGCACCTGCGCGACACCGTTCGTATCGTGCTCACGTCGCCCGAGTCCGCCGATGTGGTCGCCGCCCGGCTCGGGGTGCACAAGAACACCGTCAGGTACCGCGTTCAGCAGGCCGAGCGAATGCTCGATCGCCCGCTCCAAACCGGAGCGGGCGATCTGCTACTTGCTATCGACTATCTCGACGCGTTCCCTATCGACTAGCTTCCTCGCGTGTCGATGTCTTCGGGCTCGATGTCTTCGGGGTCGATGCCTTCTGGGTCGATGCCTTCTGGGCCGCCACGCCGGATGCCGTCTGCACCGGGATGAAGTCGACCTTCTCGCGGACACCGCAGTCGGGGCAGCACCAGTCGTCGGGGATGTCCTTCCAGGCTGTACCTGCGGCGAAGCCTTCGGCCTCGTCACCGGAGGCCACTTCGTAGGTGTACTCGCAGCCGGGGCAGCGGGCGACCAGCACCTCGGTGGCGTACACCTGGCGGGTGATGTCTTCCTTCTCGGTCTCAAGTTCGGTTCCGGGCGGCGGGAACTTGGCCATCAGCTTGTCGAGCTTGCCGGGCTGCACGTTGGCCAGGCGGACGTCACCGTCGAAGTGCGCGACGACGCGCGGGTCCATCACCTTGCGCCACAGCGGCGGGATCACCGCGAGGACGATCATGCCCGCGTAGCCGGTGGGCAGGGTGGGCGATTCCTTGTAGTCGCGCAGCGTCTGGTAGCGACGGGTGGGGTTGGCGTGGTGGTCGCTGTGCCGCTGCAAGTGGTACAGCAGGATGTTGGTGCCGATGTTGTTGGAGTTCCACGAGTGCGAGGGCAGCACCCGCTCGTAGCGGCCGGTGCGCGTCTTCTGCCGCAGCATGCCGTAGTGCTCCATGTAGTTGACCACTTCGAGCAGCGAGAATCCTACGATGGCCTGCAGGATCAGGTACGGGATCACCTCGACGCCGGTCACCGCGATGATGACACCGAACAGCACGACCGTCATCGCCCAGGCATTGAGGACATCGTTGCCCCAGTGGAACGGGTGGGTTTCCTTGCGCTCGTAACGCTTCTTCTCGCTGCTCCAGGCGCTGCGCAGCGATCCGGAGACGGTGCGCGGCCAGAAGCGGTAGAAGCTCTCACCGATGCGCGACGATGCCGGATCCTCGGGGGTGGAGACGCGGGTGTGGTGGCCGCGGTTGTGCTCGATGAAGAAGTGGCCGTAGGCGCTCTGGGCGAGCGCGATCTTGCCGAGCCAGCGCTCTTCCTTCTCCCGCTTGTGGCCGAGTTCGTGGGCGGTGTTGATGGCGATGCCGCCGACGCAGCCGATCGAGATGGCCAGGCCGATCTTGTCGATGACGGGCCAGTCGGTGGTGCCGACCAGGTACATCGCGACGATGAAGCCGGCGTACTGCAGCGGGAGGAAGGCGTAGGTGACGTACCGGTAGTACTTGTCGTTCTCGAGTTCCTCGATCATCTCGTCCGGCGGGTTGGATGAGTCGGTCCCGATGATGATGTCGGCGAGCGGCACGATCAGGAAGATGACGATGGGTCCGGTCCACATGAACACGCCCCAGCCCGTCAGCAAGTACATACCGAGTGCTATGAACGCCAGCGACGGGACGACCAGTCCCATCAGCCAGAGGTAGCGTTTGCGATCACGCCACTGCTCGGTGGTGCCGTCTGCGACGACACCAGTGGGTTCCAGACTCATGGCTGTGTACTCCCTTAAACCTTGACAACGTTCGATGTTGTCAACGTTACAGGGATCTGAGTCACAAACATCGGCCAATTCGCACAAGAATTAGATTCTCTGTTGTGCTTTTTCACAGTAATCGCTCATGTGATCGAACTCTGAGGTATGGTCGTGCACACAGATCGGGATGCCGGGATCGTCAGCTTTCCGACCGAAAGGGTCAACCGGCCGAATCAGTGTCCCCGAACAGATCGGGCAGGCCTTCGGAGATGTGATCGGGGAAGACCGGCGAGCGTTTGCCGAGGAAGGCGTCGACGCCCTCACGCACATCTGCGGCCTGACCGCGCACATGGATGCCGACAGATTCAGCACGGTGCGCGTCTATCGGATCGGCCGCACCCAGCATGCGCCAGAGCATGGCCCGGGTCAGCGCCACCGACACCGGTGCGGTCCCGGCCACCAGCTCGCGGGCCACCTCGATCGCCCGGGGCAGAACCTGTTCCGGTGCGACGACCTCACGCACCAGCCCACGCTCGAGCGCCTCGGCGGCCGGCACCATCCTCGCGCCCAGCACCCACTCCAGGGCGGTGCCGATGCCGACCAGCCGCGGCAGGAACCAGCTCGAGCAGGCCTCCGGGACCAGTCCGCGCGCGGTGAAGACGAAACCGAATTTGGCTGTGTCCGAAGCGATCCGGATGTCGGCCGGCAGCGTCATGGTGACCCCGACACCCGCGGCCGGACCGTTGATGGCGGCGATCACCGGTTTCGCGGACCGGAAGATGCGCAGCGCGGTCACCCCGCCGACATCGGGCGGGGTCTGCCCCTCGGTCTCGGTGACGAAGGTGTCGCCACCGGCGGCGAGGTCGGCGCCCGCACAGAATGCCCTGCCGGTGCCGGTGAGCACCACCGCGCGCACCGCATCGTCGGCGTCGGTTCTGTCGAGCGCGGCGATGATCTCCTCGGACATCTGGTGGGTGAACGCGTTGAGTTTGGCGGGCCTGTCGAGCCGGATGATCGCGATCTCGCCGTCGGCCTCGACGCTGACCACCGGTGCGCTCTCCCGGGTCAGCGAATCGCTGGCCGTATCGGGGATGGTGTTGCCGAATTCGGCTTTCGCGGAGCGTGATTCACGAAAGCCGAATTCGGCTTTCGCAGGGCGTGATTCACGAAAGCCGAATTCGGCTTTCGCAGGGCGTGATTCGCGAGATCGGTCCTGCGCCCCGGCCATCGCGGCTACCGTCCCGTCCACTGCGGCGCGCGCTTCTCGGCGAACGCCCGCGGCCCTTCCCTGGCATCGGAACTCGCGAACACCGTGCGGATCGCGGTCCTGTTGATCCGCCACGCCTCCTCGTCCCAGCCGCGCTCGGACAGTGCGGTCTCGTGCATGACGCGCTTGGTCTCGGCGACGGCGAGCGGAGCGTTACGCGCGATCGTCGCCGCCAGTTCGAGCGCGACGTCGAGCGCGGTTCCCGCCGGGGCGATCCGGTTGACCAGCCCGAGCTCGTAAGCCCTTGCAGCGGAGATCGGTTCGCCGGTCAGGGCGATCTCGGCCGCGACCTTCTGCGGCACCTGCCGGTGGATCCGCAGCAGCCCGCCGGCGGCGGCGATGATCCCCCGACGTACCTCCGGCAATCCCATGGACGCGGTCTCATCGATCACCGCGAGGTCGGCGGCGAGCACGATCTCGGTGCCCCCGCCGAGCGCGAAACCGTTCACCGCCGCGATGACCGGCGTCGAAATCCAGTGCCGCACAATGCCCGCGAAGTCCCACTCGCGGTGCTCGGGATCATCGATCCGCCGTCCGGCGCCCAGTTCCTTCAGGTCGGCACCAGCGCAGAACGCCTTACCCGCCCCGGTGAGTACCACCGCCCGCACGTCCTCGTCGGCGTCGGCACGTTCGAGTGCGGCACCGGCCGCCGCCGACAACGCCGAGTTGACCGAGTTCATCGCCTCGGGCCTGTTGAAGGTGATGACGGCGACGTGGTCGCGAACCCGGTACAGCACCTCGCCGGAATCTTCGGGTTGGTGTTCAGTCACAAACTGCTCCTGTAGGTATATCCGACTGTATTTGTCCGAAAGCTGTTGAGATCAGCCGAACACCGGCGGCGGCTCGTCGGTCCGGCCCACCTGGTAGCACGTGTCCGAATCCTCCTGCTCGTAGCCGAGCAATCGGCACATGCGCACCGCGGCATGGTCGTCGGGGTTGATCCGCAGCAGCGACACCTGCGCACCGCGTTCGCCCGCCGGCGGATTGTCGCGCTGGTCGGTCATCGCGGCCACCAGCAGCGCACTGCCCAGCCCCTGCCCGGTCGCCGATGCCGCCAGGATCAGCGCGAACACCGGAGCTGCGCGCAGTTCGAGGTGGATGGTCGTGGCGGTGGTGTACCAGACGAATCCCAGCATGACGCCGGTCGCGTCGCGCACGTCGATGACGGTGCCGGTGCCGCGGCCCAGATCCGAGGTGAGCCGGTCGCGATGCGCCTGCGGCACCGACGCGGCGCCGAGCACCTCGACCAGCTCGGCGACGTCCGCGCCGAGTGCGCGTGGGGCACCCAGGACCAGACCCGCGGGCACTTCGCGCACATCCAGCGGCAGCGCGAACGGACCGGTCAGCGGCCGCGCCAGCCCCCACTGCTCGGCGACGGCGTCGACGCCGAAACGTCTGGTGAGCCGTTCGGCGGCCGGATGGGTGGAATACGCCCAGCACCGCAGCGCCGTCGCGCCCGTCCCGTCCCAGCCGCCTTCGGTCGCGGCGTCGAGGCCGAGCTGTTCGACGAGAAGGGTGGTCAAGCCGCGGGAGCGGTAGTCCGGGTGCACGACGTAGGAGACGGTCGCCAGTCCCCCGGCACCGATCGCCAGGCGGAGATAGGCGACCACCACCGGCGGGGCGTACTCGTCAGGGTTCAGGTCCGCGGGGTTCAGGTCGGCGGGGTTCAGATCTGGGTGCGCCCGGATCGGCAGATGCAGCACCCGGATGTCGCCGGTGACATCGGTGCTGGTGACATCGGCCGGGTCGATCTGGGCGAAGCCGGCCTCGTCGTCGTAGGCGGACGCCGCCGTCACGAGCGCGAGGATCTGATCGAGGTCGTCGCCGTCCAGTTGCGGGGTCCACGAGTAGGAGATGATGGACTGGGCCTGGTCAATCACCCAGTAAATCTAACGTATTTCGATAAGCTTGACAATGCCGAAAGCCGTCCGTTCGAATGGTATAAATCTAATGTACATAGATAAATAGATCCGGCGCCCCGGACGCTGACCAGGAGATACCATGCGCACCGATCTCTTTTCCGACGACCACGAACAGTTCCGCGCCTCCGTCCGCGGCTTCGTCGGCAAACACGTCGTCCCCAACATGCAACGCTGGGACTCCGACCGTCTCATCGACCGCGACACCTGGCGGGCCGCGGGCGCGCAGGGACTGCTGGGCCTGTCTGTGCCCGAGGAGTACGGCGGGCCCGGCGAGACCGACTACCGGTTCCGCGTCGTCATCCAGGAGGAGATCGCCCGTGTCGGAGCGTCGGCCCTGCAATCGGGGTTCTCCACCAACGACGACATCGCGCTCAACTACCTGCTGCGCCACGCCACCGACGAGCAGCGCGCACGCTGGCTGCCCGGCTTCGTCACCGGCGAGACCATCGGCGCCATCGCGATGAGCGAGCCCGGGGCAGGCAGCGACCTGCGCGGCATCGGCACCACCGCCGTCCGCGACGGCGACGGGTGGGTGATCAACGGCTCGAAGACCTTCATCACCAGCGGCATCCTCGCCGACCTGGTCATCGTCTTCGCCAAGACGTCGGCCGAGAACACGACCGGGCGCAGTTCGAACGATTTCAGTCTGTTCGTCGTCGAGGACGGCACCGCCGGTTTCGCCCGCGGCCGCAAACTCGACAAGGTGGGCCTGCACGCTCAGGACACCGCCGAACTGTTCTTCGACAACGTCCGGGTCGGCGAGAACCAACTCCTCGGCGAGGTGGGCGGCGGACTGCGCTACCTGATGCAGAGCCTGCCGCTGGAGCGTCTCGGCATCGCCATCGCCGGACAGGTATCGGCGGAGGCCGTCTTCGACTGGACCCTGGCCTATGTCAAGGAGCGTGAGGCGTTCGGCGGGCCGATCGGCCGCTTCCAGGGGCTGGGGTTCACCCTCGCCGAACTGGCCACCGGCATCGAGGTGTGCCGCGCCTACATCGACCGCTGCGTCCGCGAATACAACAACGGAACACTCACCGCGATCGACGCCGCCAAGGCCAAACTCTGGGCAACGGAGTTGCAGGACAAGGTGATCGATGCCGGTGTACAATTCCACGGCGGCTACGGATACATGATGGAATACCCCGTCGCCAAAGCATTCATCGACGCCCGCGTGCAGCGGATCTACGGCGGCACCAACGAGATCATGAAAGAGATCATCCACCGCGACCTGATGCGCTGAACCGCCCCCTTCGCCGGTTGAGGCGGGGGCTCGGCTTTCCGGTCGGAACCGGCTGGGGGAAGGCTTATTCCGGTGGGGGTTGCAGAATTCCGGCGGCGACGAGACGGTCGATCTCTGTGTCGTCGAGGCCGAGGAGGTCGCGCGCGATGGCGCGAGTCTGTTCCCCGGGCAGTGGGGCCGGATTCAGCGGGGCGTCGGGGATGGCCTGGAAGTGCGCGACCCGGACCGCGGTGGGCAGTGGCGTGGGCAGCAGGGGGTGTTCGAGGTCGGTGTAGGCCGAGCGCGCCACCAGGTGGGGGTCGACGAGCAGTTCGGGCAAGCGGTTCATCGCGCCGGCCGGAACTCCCCCCTCCTGCAACGCCGTCATCGCTTCGATGGGAGTGCGCTCTGACAACCATTGGGCCAGTGGCTCTTCTGCTGCGGCCCGGTCGGCCAGTCGGGCCGCGGCCGTCGCCAATCGTGGGTCGGCCAAGTCGATCACAGCGCACAGCCGCTCCCAGTCGGCGTCGTCACGAACACTGACCACGCACCATTCGTCGTCACCGGCGCATGCGTAGACGCCCGACGGAGCAGCGATCGGGTCGGTGTTTCCGGTGACCGCCACCGAACCGGGTGCCAGGGATTCGCGGACGAGATGCTCGCCGAGCTGCATGATCGCGGTGTCGGCCTGCGCCACCTCGATATGTCCACCGCAACCGTACTTTTCGCGGGCGATGAGCGCCGCGAGAATGGTGGCCGCACTCACCTGCGCTGCGATGTGGTCGGGGTAGACGGTGGACCCGTCGCACAGTCCCCGGTAGTCGGCGTCGTAGCGCCACAGATCCGACACCCCGCACGCGGCCCGGACCAGCGGTCCGTAGCCCAGGCGCGTGCTCCACGGGCCGACGCTGCCGAAGGCACTGGACTCGGCGACGACGATCTTGTCATTGATCGCCGAAAGATCCTCGTACGCAATGCCCATCGATGTCAGCGTGCCCGGCTTGAAATTGGCGAGCACCACATCGGCCGAGGCGGCGAGGTCGCGGAAGATCTGTTTGCCTTCCGGTTCGCGCAGGTTCAATCCGATCGACCGGCGGTTGCGGTGTCCCCAGGCCACCGAGGGTGACAGTGCCGCACCGCGTTTGGACTGGCGCAGGCCGTCGGGGAAGGCGGCGTTCTCCACCTTGATGACATCGGCGCCGTTGTCGGCGAACTGGCGGCCGAGTTCGGCGCCGAACACGATCACACCCAGGTCGAGGACCCGCAGGCCGGCGAACGGGCGCACCACCCCGACCGGCGCGGGAGCACCCGACGTGGGACTCGTATCAGATGCCGTCACAAGTTGTTTCGCGACAATCGATTCCGGAATCGGAGCAACCGCAATCTGCTCGTCGTGCTCACCCACGCCGGGGGCCCGGTGACGCCAACCGGCGCGCAGGCCGTCGAGCGTCGCGTATCCCGATGGCACGCGCGCGGCCACGCCGTCGGCGATCTGGTCGTCGGCGAACGCTCCCGAGATCGCGTAGTGTTCGGCGGTCAGCACCTCCCCGACCGACAGCACGCCGCCGATCGGAATCCCCCGCGCCGCACCTTCGGCGACGAGTTCGTCACGGGTGTACGCGGAGAACAGCTTCGCGATGAGCGGATGGATGCGGCCGGCGGCGGCGAACCGCCCGGGGATCGTGTCGTACACGGGATCGGCGAATTCGGCCGGCTCGCCGAGCCACGAGAACATCGACCGCCATTGACGTTTCGCGAGCAGGCAGATACGGACGCGGCCGTCGGCGCAGTCGAATACGGGATAGAAGTCGGCCGCATCCGGGCGCCCACGCGGGTAGTCGACCTTACGGCCGGCAGCGGCCGAGCCCTGGACACCGAAGCCGGGATCGAAGCCGTGCACGATGACCTCGAGCGCGGATATCTCGACGAGTTGCCCTGTGCCCGTGTG
>NZ_JAGQTN010000205.1 GCF_020438995.1 Gordonia sp. (in: high G+C Gram-positive bacteria) | reverse complement strand
GCGGCGGCCTCCACCTCGTCGGAGGTGGCCGGAGGTTCCAGACCCCGCAGTTCGGTGATATTTCGGCACATATCCGGCTCCCTGGATCGACTGGCTGCCTCACTCCGCGATCTGGACGACCGCCTTACCCAGGATCTTCCCGGCGGCCATATCCGTCAACGCCTGCGCGGTGTCGGCGAGGCTGTAGGTGGCCGTCACCGGTGGACGCAGCCCCGCCTCGATCATCTCGGTGATCTCGTCGTGGATGAGGCCCGGGATGTTGTCGTTCGGGTGGGTGCGCAGGTACTCGCCCCACGCCGCGCCGACGATCGCGATATTGCGGAACAACACCCGGTTCAGCTTGACGGTGGGGATGCCGCCGGCTGCGAAGCCGACCACGACGTAGCGGCCGTCGGGGGCCACCTGCCGCAGTGCCTCGTCGAATACGTCGCCGCCGGACGGGTCGATCATCACGTCGACGCCCTCGGGTGCGAATTCCCGCAGCTTCTCACCCCAGCCGTCGGTGAGCTGCACGATGTGGTCGGCGCCAAGGCTTTTCAGCAGTTCGTCGGCTCCGGTGCGGTGCACGATGGCAACCACCTTGGCACCCATCGCCTTGGCCACCAGGATGGACGCGACCCCGATACCGCCCGCGGCGCCGAGAACACCCACCACCTCGCCGGGAGCGGTCTGCGCCCGCATCTTGAGCGCGAACACCGCGGTCTGGAAGTTGATACCCAGCGCCGCGCCCTCGTCGAAGGTCAGGCCCTCGGGCATCGGCAGGAGCATCTCGGGCACCACGAGGATCTGTTCGGCGAATCCTCCGATCATCGGGGTGACCAGCACCTTGTCACCCGCCCCGTACTGTCCGCCCTCGGGTGCTTCCCGGACGACCCCGGCCACCTCGGTACCCGGGATGAACGGCAGCGGCGGGCGGATCTGGTACTTGCCCGCGGAGATCAGCAGATCCGGAAAACACACCCCGCACGATTTGATGTCGACGAGCAGTTGACCGTGTCCCGGAGTGAGGTCGGGGATCTCAGTCAGCGCGAGCCCGCCGGGGCCGGTCTCTTCAGTGAGCAGTTGGGCCTTCATCTCTGCGACCCTACTCCGGTGTGATCGAGGGCACCGTTAGGATCGGGACATGACCGTCTCACCGGCGCACGCCCCGTCCTCCGAACGCCTTGCGGTAGCCGCCGACGCTCCCGGCTTCATGCCCCTCGACGAGGCCCAGACGCTGTTCGAGATCGCGGGAGAATATCTGGCACAACCTGATTCGACGAAGGTGGGCGTCGAGATCGGCACCTACTGCGGCAAGTCGACGGTGTTCCTGGGGTCGGCGGCCGAGGACGCGGGCGCGGTGCTGGTGACCGTCGACCATCATCGCGGTTCCGAAGAACATCAGCCGGGCTGGGAGTACCACGATCCGACGCTGGTGGACCCGCACAGCGGCACCCTCGACACGTCGGCTCGCTTCCGGCGCACCATGTTCGACGCCGGCCTGGAGCAGACCGTGATCGGGATGCTCGCCCCGTCGACGACGGCCTCCCGCGCGTGGGGCAAGCCGGCCGACTTCGTGTTCATCGACGGCGGGCACAGCATGGAGGCCGCCCAGAACGACCTCGACGGCTGGGCCCCGTGGGTGCGGATCGGTGG
>NZ_JAGQTN010000018.1 GCF_020438995.1 Gordonia sp. (in: high G+C Gram-positive bacteria) | reverse complement strand
CGGACTCGTCGAGTAACCGGCCGTCGTCGTTGCTGATCACACCACGTTCGTCATCGAAGGCGAGCCCGGGTATCGGGGTGGAGCGGTAGCCGATGGAGCGCACCACCAGATCGGTGGCCACCTTGTGACTGGTGCCGCCGCTGCGGATCGCGACGGCGTCGACGCGGCTGTCGCCGATGATCTCTTCGGGCGCGGAATGGAACAGGAACACGATGCGCCTGCGCGACGGGTCCGCCGGCAACGACAAGTCCGGTACCTGTCCGTCGGCGTTGTCGAAGACCTCGACATCGACGCCGGGGATGGCCGCCAGCGCCCGATACTCCGGTGCGGTGTACGCGGCCGAATCCTGGCCGCGACGGCCCAGCAGTACCACCTCGTGCACGTTCTGTTCGCGCAGGATCGCCAGCGCGCGGTCGGCGATGTCGGTGGTGGCCAGCAGTTCGGGCGGCGACACCAGGATGCGCGCCACATCGAGCGCGACGTTTCCGGTGCCGACGATCACCGCGCGGCCGGTGGCCCGCTCATCGCCGCCGCGGCGGATCGGCGGTCCCGAGTCGGCTCCGGGGGCCGCGTTGTACCAGGCCACCAGCTCTGTCGCCGACGTCGAGCCGGGCAGATCCTCACCCGGAATCCCGAGGCGCCGCGATTCGCTCGCGCCGACCGCGTAGAACACCGCGTCGAAGTGTTCGGCCAGCTCGGCCGGGGTGATCTCGTCCGGCCCGGCGCCCACGCCGACGTTGGTGGCCATGGTGACACGAGGGTCACGGTAGAGCAGGTCGAAGCTGTGCAGGACACCCTTCGTGCCGGGATGGTCCGGGGCCACACCGGCACGCACCAGACCACCGGGAGTGGGCAGCCGGTCGATGACGGTGACCTGCGCCTCCGTCCGGTCGATCAACGTGCGCAGCGCATAACCGCCCGACGGCCCCGTCCCGACCAGCGCGATCCGCAGGTCCGCGGGGAGTTTCGGGAGGTCCGGGTAGGTGATGCCAGGCCAGTCGTCGTCGGTGGCGGCCACCACCTCGGGAAACGGCGCCATGCCGGGCAGTTCGGCGCCGGTGGGTGCGTATCCGGACTGGATGTCGGGGTGGCTCTTGTAATAGTCGGCGTTGATGTCGATGAATACCCTGTCCCTGGTGCCGAGTTTGTCGGCCGGGTAAATGGCGTTCACCGGGCAGGCATCGGCGCACGCACCGCAGTCGATGCACGCCTGCGGATCGATGTGCAAAATATCCGAGGTGCCGAAACCGCGTTCCTCCGGGGTCGGATGAATACAGTTCACCGGGCACACGGAGACACAGGCCGCGTCACTGCAGCACGACTGGGTGATAACAAACATCAGAGCATATTCGCTTTCCGGTACCAGTACATCGCAGGCTTGGTGAGCAGGCCGACCTCGTCGAGGAATTCCATGAGATGTGCACAGCTGCTGCGGATCATCGACTGGAAGTGAGAATTGCTCTTCATCTCCTTCATCGCGCGGTCGGCGTCGAGGCCGGCGTCGGCGAAGGCCTGCCGCTGCACGAGGCTGGTGACGATGAAGTACGCGCCCAGCGCGATGTAGAGGGCGCTGAACTGACGGCGGCCCTTGCTGATTCCCTTGACAGAGTCACGCACCTCCTCGCGGGCGAACTTCATGTGTCGCGACTCTTCGAGGACGTGGATCTCGTTGACGGTGCGGATGAGCGGCAGGACACGCTCGTCGCGCATGCAGCCTCGCTGGAATACGTCGAGAACCTCTTCGGCGACGAGGATACCGGCGTAGGCGACCTCGTTCTTGGCGGTGGCCTTGAAGAACTTGCCGGCGAATCCGATCAGCGGGCGCGGCTTGTAGGAGTTCCCGACAAGCTTTTCCGACGCCTTGGCGAACATGATGGTGTGGCGGCATTCATCAGCGATCTCGGTGAGCGCGAACTGGAATTCGGGGCTGTGATAGGCACCGAGGTACTGATCGCGGATGACCATTTCCTGCAGAATCATCTCGAACCAGATGCCGATACACATGATGGACGAGAACTCGTGCCGAGTCACCGAGATGCGCTGCTCCTCGGTGAGCTCATCCCAGTAGCCGGTACCGTACAGCGACGACCATTCGGGGCTGCAACCGTACTTGGTGGGGTCCAGAGGTGCCGACCAGTCGATCTCGGTCATCGCGTTGCGCGAGAGCCGGGCAGCCGAGGCCAACAGGCGCTTGGAGACCTCATTGGCGCCCTCATCGCGCATGCTGACGACGTTGTCGGGAGTTCCCAGGTCGGCGGCGTCGGTGCCGCCGAAGTCGCGTTCCATCGCGATAGTCATCGTGTGTCCCTCCATATGAACTATGACTTGCATCATATCAATGATCAGTGTCATATCAACAGTCGTTGTCAACGTAGCAGGAACATGTTCACCCGAGAAGATCCCGGGCACGGTTCCTGCTCAACCGACACTGAGAGACTCGCCAGTTATTCGCCTCACAGTGAGGCGAATCACAAATGGTGGCCCGGGGCGGAGTTCAGTGGTTCTATACTGGCCAGTAAGTTGCTGGTCACATCCCATCGGCGCACATCCCCAACGGGACAATCACCGCAGGTCAACACCTGCGTATCCATCTCAGGAGTAACAATGCCCTCAATCTTCATCACCGGCGGCGCGGCCGGAATCGGTCTGGCGACGGCCGAGCGGTTCTCCCGCGAAGGCTGGACCGTCGGCGTGTACGACGTCGACGCCGACGGCCTCGCCAAGGTCAAGGCCAACCACCCCGAGTGGATCACCGGCACCCTCGACGTGCGCGACGAGAAGCAGTGGGCCCAGGCCCTCGAGGAGTTCACCTCCCACACCGGAGGCACCCTCGACGTCCTCGACAACAACGCCGGCATCCTCGTCGCCGGCCTGCTCGTCGACATCTCCGCCGACGCCGTCCGCCGCCAGATCGAGATCGACGCCCTCGGTGTCGCGCTCGGCGCACAGGTCGCCCACCCCTACCTCAAGCGCACCCCCGGCGCACATCTGGTGAACATCGCCTCGGCATCGGCCATCTACGGCCAGCCCGAGATCGCGGTCTACAGCGCCACCAAGTTCTTCGTCGCCGGCCTCACCGAGGCACTCGAGCTCGAATGGGAGAACGACGACATCCGCGCCGTCGCCATCTGGCCGCTGTGGGCCAAGACCGCGCTGGCCGCGAACGACGCCAAGTCCACCAAGACCCTCGGCGTCCGGATCACCCCCGAGCAGGTCGCCGACAAGGTGTGGGAGTCGGTCCACCCCACCACCCAGGACAAGCTGCTGCACCGCACCTCATACACCGTCGGCCTGCAGACCACCGTGCTGGCCAACGCGGCCAAGTTCGTCCCCAACTTCGTCTCGCGCACCATCAACAAGTACCTCGCGCAGAGCTGAGTTCTTGTTTCGACGATGTCCGTAGCACCGAAAGGTGTTGCGGACATTGTTGTTTGGTCTGTTTCCGGAGTGGTTGCGTCAGGTGTGCGTGTCACCGGACCCTTCGAGACCCTCGCTCCTTCGTCGCATCGGCCTCAGGGATCAAGAAGAATGGTCGCGACTGCTGCACCACCAACAAGATGACCGGACACCACCACCACCCCACCACCAACAAGATGACCGGACACCACTACCCCAACAACAACAAGACGACTGGTCACGACCACTGCACCACCACCAAGACGACTGGTCGCGACCATACTTCTTGATCCCTGAGGGCGTCGCGCGAGCTTGCGAGCCGACGCGTCTCGAAGGGTCCGGTGAGATGCGGCTCCCAACCAGTTGCGTCTCAGCCGCCGTTGAACGCCGGGCGGTAGGTGCGGCAGGGACGCCCGCGCTGACCGTCGCACGCGGGCAGCGGCGCACCGGCGCGCTGCCCCGGAACCACCGGCAGCACAAGCGAAGATCCGCCCACGCCGAGCGCGAGGGTATCGATGACCCGACCACCGGTGGCGGGGGTGTCGAACCGCCACGATGTCATGTCGCCGCCGGGGGCGGTGATGGTGACCCGGATGCGTGAGCCCTTCCGAAACACGTGCGCGACCGACCTCAGGGCGATCCGCACGTCCTGGAATCCCGGCTGTAGCGGCCGAGGGTTCAGCCAATCACGCTGCGGCTCAAGCATTGTCGACGACAATGTGACATCCCGGAAAGACGCCCGCAAATGCCCGGTGGTCACATAGGTTTCCCTGCCGTCGGGCCGCACCTCGCTGAGCGTGGCCTGCAGATCGGTATCGCGTGCCGACGACGACAGCCGCAGATCCAGACTCGCCGGACCGACCACCATCACATCGTGATCGGTTGCCGTGGAAACGAATCCGACTCCCGAATGCCCCGGCACCGGAAACCATCGGTACGGTGGCAGCCCCCGCCACGGCACCTGCGAAGAACCCACCACGTTCAGCGTTCCCGCCGGTCTCGACGCCGGGTCGGGACGGAACGACACCGTCGCCGACGGCGTCGACCGGCCTGTCAGTTCACCGCCGGCGGCCAGTGCCAGCCGGGTCCCCGACCCTACCGACGCGGGCGGCCACGACGCGAACCCACGCTGCCAGCGTGCCGAAAGATTGCCGGGCACAGCCGAACCGGATCCACTGTCGAACCACACCTGCACGCGTGGACCGTCGGCGAACCGGCGTCGCGCGTCGCCGAGATCGCGGGCACCGGCGAGCCGGTCGGTCTCGACAACGGCGCCGGGCGTGGAGGTACTCCCCCCGTACACGGCCGGCGCCAGCGCCACCAGCGCCGGATTGAATCTCGGTACCCGTTTTGCCACAAAGATATTCAGGAACTCATACCAGGAACTGAGCAGTTGCGGTGCCACACTGTCGAAGTGCGGACCGTTGACCATCTTGACCCACACCCGGCGATTCTTGTCGAACTCACCGATGATCGAAGTCCACTACGGTCCCACCTGTTCATCTTGCAATGTCCCCGTCAGCAACACCGGAACAGCGATCTTCGACGCCCAGTACGACGGCGACCGGTGCTCGAGCAATGACGTTGTGCGCGTGGGATTCTGCTCGATCAGCCGGCGCAGGTCCTGGGTTTGCAGACGCAACCGCTGATTGGCCAGGCACCGGGCGTCTCCGCGTCGCACCAGTTCCCTGGCGTATGGCTGCCCACCAGTGGGCGCCGGCCGGGCCTCCTTCTGCCGTTCGGTGATCCACGAATTGGCGAAACCGGTATTGAAGATCCCACCGGGAAAACCGGTCGAATACAGGTCGTAGGTGATCGACATCGGCGCGATCGCCGCGAGGCTCGGCGGACGGGTCCCCGCCACCGCGAGCTGCGAGATCCCCGAGAACGAGATGCCCACCAGCCCGACCCGGTGGCCGGCCACCCACGGCTGGGCGGCCACGGTTTCGACGATGTCGTAGCCGTCGTAGATCGTCGGATAATCGAACAGGTCGAACGCGCCACCGGAACAGCCACTGCCCCGCATCTGCACGATGACCGTGGCGAACCCGGCAGCCGGACCGATCGCCCCACCGAGGATCACCCCCGGCACCGGTGCCAGCGGATCCGGTTTCTTCAACTGTTTGCCGATCGCGCCCACCACGACGTCGCCGGGCGCCGCGGCCTGATATCCCGAATACTCGATGACCGTGGGGAACGGGCCGTCGGCCATCGTCTTGCCCACAGGCAGCCGCACCATGACCGCCAGCTCGATTCCGTCGCGCATCCGCACGTAGTGGTAGCCGGCCCCGAACCGCTGACTTCGGTAGAGTGCCTTGTCCGGCGGCTGCTGCGCGCGGACCGCGAACGTGTTGCCGGCCCGGCCCGACACCTCGAACCGGTATCCGGGCCCGGGTGTCAGGTCGCGGATGAGGAATGAACCGAGCCGATCGACACGGCCGGTACCCATGACCGCGCCCGCCGGTCCGATCAGCCGCACCGGCGCGCCCGGCTGGGCGTCGACAAGATAAGCCTGTGTGACGCTGCCCGCGCCCGTCCCGACCCGGACCGACGCCGACGCACGCGGCGCATCGAGAAGCGCCACGGTGACAAGAACGACGGTCAGCACAGACACGACGAGCGGGATCACCGGCGTTCGGCGTGTCACCCGGACACTGACGGGACCCTCAAGGCACCTCATACAGCGCGACACTAAACGACAACGGTGTCGACGTTAACCGGTTCCGCCGCTTTCGGCTCGGCGGGACGCGAACCGCGATCACCGCCCGAGACGATGTCCGGGGCGGTGATCGCGATATTCAGAGGTTGTCGCCGGCCCGGCGACGGGAAGTGATCAGCGACGGTCGAGGTCGAGGATCCCGGCCTGCACGGCCTTGACGAGGCGACGCGGCAGGCGCTGCGGAACGCCGTTCACCTTCACTTCCTGGAGTGCGGGATTGTCCGCCTTCCACTGCGAACGACGGCTACGGGAGTTGGCCCGCGACATCCGGCGCTTCGGAACAGCCATGGTTGAACCCTTCTTTTCTGTCTGTACTACAAGTCTTCGCGCGACCGCCTGTCATGCGCATCGAAGCTTGTAGGACGACCGGCCGATCTGCGCGCAGCACCCCCGGAGGGCGCGACACACAACCCGACCAGACTACCGCCGATGACCGTAAAGCTCCAAAACGATCGTCCCCGGACCGACTGGCACGTGTCAGCCGAACACGCCGATGACGCCCGCGAACACCAGGAAGGCGATGGTCAGCGCAGTCGCAATCCAGCCGAGCACGATACCCGCGGTCGCCATGCCCTCACCGGTCTGGGTTCCACCCGACGCCGCGATCTCGCGCTTGGCCATCGGGCCGAGGATCACCGCGACGATGCCGACGGGCAGGCCGACAAAGCAGACCCATATCCCCAAGATTCCGACGACTCCGCAGGCCAGCGCACCGATTGCTTTGCTGTTGTTCGTCGGCGCGATCGGATACGGCGAGACCCCGTACCCGGCGGCCCCATATGGGGTGGCCCCGTACTGGCCCGCACTGTAGGGCGCGGCCGCATACTGCCCGGCGCCATACTGACCCGCCGTGTTCTGACCGGCACCGTACTGGCCTGCTTGGCCGGCCCCGTATTGACCGGCACCGTATTGACCGGCCCCGGGTACGCCGGGAGCAGCAGCGGGGTTGCCGTACGGATTCTCCGGTGACGGCGTCGGCGTCGGCGATCCGAACTGCGTCGGAACGTCTGCCTGGGGGACGCCGATCTGGGGGACGCCGAACTGAGTGGGTGCGTACTGTGCGCTGTTCCCGTCACCGGCCGCCGGAACCTGCGACCATCCCTGCGGGGCGCCGCCGGACCCGGCCGATGCCGCATCGTCACGTTTGGTCAGGTCCGGTCCCTGCGAGGGGTCGGGAGTTCCGTTCGGGTAGGACATTGGACGTCGCCTCCATCGCGATCGGGCCGCCGGGCCACCGGGTGTCCCGGAAACCGGCACTCGTGCCGCCCAGAGTAGCCGGATACACCTGCGAGGCACCGGTCACACCGGGTGTGCTCACTAGAATCATTCAAATGTCTGGCGTGATTTCCGGTTTCACCGTCATCTTCATCGTGGTCGGTGCCGGGTATCTGCTCGGGCGCACCAACACTCTCGGCGAACACGCCCACGAGGTGCTGTCGCGACTGGTGTTCTTCGTGTGCACACCGGCGTTGCTGCTGCATTCGCTGGTCACGTCGGATCTGTCGGTGGTGTTCTCCTCCACCCTGGTGATCGCCGGAGGCTGTGCGTCGGCCATCGGTGTGGCCTATCTGCTCATCGTGGGGCTGTGGCTGCGCCGGCCGATTCCCGAACTGACCATCGGCGCATTGTCGTCGTCGTATGTGAACAGCGTCAACCTCGGGCTGCCCATCGCGATCTTCGTGCTCGACGACGCGTCGTTCATCGCCCCGCTGCTACTGTTCCAGATCCTCATCTACTCGCCGATCGCGCTGACCGCACTCGACCTCACGGCGCTCGACAGGCAGTCCGGTGACGGCTGGCGCAACACGCTGCGCGATGCGGTGGTGACCCCGATGACCAATCCGATCGTACTCGGCGGCGTCTCCGGTCTGGTCATTTCGCTGATCGGCTGGCAGCCGCCCGAGGCGATCATGAAGTCGTTCGAGATGCTCGGCTCGGCGTCGGTGCCGGCGGCGCTGCTGGCGTTCGGATTGTCGCTGACCGGTGTCGCCGTGTTCAAGAAGGGTGAGAGCCCGCGCCGCGACATCGCCGTCGCAAGTGTGCTCAAGCTGGTCGTGATGCCGGTGATGGCGTACCTGGTGGCGCGGTTCGGCTTCGGCGAAACCGGCCACCAGTTGTTCGCCCAGGTGGTTATCGCCGCCCTACCGACGGCCCAGAACGTCCTGGTCTACGCCACCCGCTACCGCCGCGGCCAGATCCTGGCACGCGACACAGCCCTGATCACCACCCTCGGCTCCATCCCCACGATCGCGGTGATAGCCCTCCTCCTCGCCTGACCGCCCGCGATTCTCCGGCGACATGGCTCCCTGGTGCCGGCGGCTATTTCTCCGGATTCTTGCGGGGCTTGCGTTTGACGTCGACGCCGCCCATCAGCGCCAGGCCTGTCACTACGACCACCGGCGCGCCGGGAGGGCCCAGACCTGCGGCTTTGCCGCCGAAACCGCCCATCACGGCCAATCCGTTCACCTCCACGGTCACATCGGGTGGAACGGTGATGTCGATGCCGCCCATGATCGCGGCGCAGCGGATGGTCAGCTGCGGCGCGGTGAACTCCACCTCACGCAGGTCGATGTCGATGCCGCCCATCAAGGCGAACGCCTGCAGGTTGTCGCCGACGGCCGCGTTGCCGCCGATCTCCCACCCCGACATCACCGCGACCGCGTTGTGTACGAGGCGACGGCCTGATCCGGAGCTGAGCCGGGACGCCGAACCGGTCGCCGACGATGGCGGGATCGGGACACCGAGCTGAGCCACGGGAAGGTCGTCGGTGAGGTTGTCGAGGTCGCCGAATGTCTTGGCCACCACGACCTTCGACGACCGTTCGTCGAACTCCGACAGCGACAGGCTGCCGTTGGACAGCGCCGCCGACAGAATCTGTTGTACCAGTTCACGATCGGCGTCCGAGGCCCGCAATCGTGCGCGCGGGTCGAGGTTGTGGGCCGCGGTGAGATCCGGCTTGCGCAACGGAATCGGGCCGGGCGTGGCGTCGGGCCCTGACGTGTGGCCCTCGGATGGCTCGGGCGAGATTGTCATAGCGGCAAGCCTAGTGCGGGGCGCGGCCATTCAGACTCCGGACAAACCCCCAGATACACCCTGACTTCGACCGCCGGGTATGGGACTATTCCGGCATGGCAAAAGTCGGTAAGTGGTTCACGGTCCTCGGGCTCGTGATCATGCTCGCGGCCGTCGCGGTCGGCGTGTTCTTCGCGGCGACCGGTTTCGGCAAGGTCGCCGACATGGCCGAGAACGCGTTCGTCGTCGAGGGTTCTGTGACCAGAGATTTCGACGCCGGCGACGAGATCTTCCTGTTCGGACAAGGCTCCGGAACCAACTACGACCGACCGAACTGCCAGATCACCGGTCCTGCTGCCACCAAGGACGTCACATCGAGCCTCGAGACCACGTTCACCTACGACGGCCGTTCGGTCCGGTCCTATCAGGGCGTCGGTTTCACCAAGACCGGGTCGTACACGATCGCCTGCGACGGCTACGCGGTGGCGACGCCCGAGCTTTCGGCGACCGGCATCTTCCAGAGCGTCGGCGGCATTCTGCTGGCGGTTTTCGGTGGTGGTGGCGGACTGGTTCTTATGGTCGTCGGAGGCATTCTGTGGATTGTCGGGGCGAGCCGAAAGAAGCCTCCGACGACGTACCCGCCGGCCGGCGGCTACCAAAGCTATCCGCAGCAGGGTGGGTATCCGAACTATCCGCAGCCGGGCCCCGGCTACCCGGGTGGCTATCCCGGCAATCAGCCGCCCGGCAACTGGAACCGCTGACGCCGGTCACCAGGTCACGGGTGGCAGTTCGACGTCGATAGGAAACGGTTTGTCGACGACGACCCGGTGCCGGTGCACGCCGGTCGGTGCATACGCGCCGCCTTCGGGAAGCAGTTCGAAGGTGTACACCACCATCGCGTCGTCCTCGTTCTCCACGCGCCAGAAGCACGCGATACCCGCCTCGGCATACTGCGCCGGACGCAGCTTGCGGTCCTTGGTCTTGGTCCGCGGCGAT